>NZ_CBAYMC010000155.1:0-10588 GCF_964826245.1 Armatimonas sp.
GGACAAGGTAGATCTTATTGGAGGGCTCACAGTGCCAGGCGCGGGCAGAGAAGCGAGTCGCGGGAATGCGCAGACTCATCAGCTCACGTGATGCTTGTACCCAAGCCGGGCCAAATGCCAGTCCGCCGCGCATCGCTACCGCCGCGTGGCCAGCCACGCTCGACTCTTCGGCCTTGTAGTGAGCCTGGGTCAGCTCGCCGCGCGCATTGACCTCCAGCCAGGCATCCAAGTAGGCATCTTTGCGTGCGACATTCGCAACAGCCCACTGTTCCACGCTTAGACGATCTGTGCCATCCACCAACGAGAGGCGTAGGTAGACATTCATGAGCTGCTGGCTCGCAAGCTGGAAACGACTGGGGAGCTCGATCTTGAGATCGTAGAGCGACCAGAGCCGCCAGCCCGCTTCTGCGTCGCGGTTCTCAACTGAGGCAAGAATGATCTCAGAGGCACCTGCGAGTCCTTTGCGACCACTGCGATCCCCCAACACCTGGGCGATCACCACGCGGCGCGTCTCTTTGCAGTGCCAGAGCGCCCCAAAAGCCTTCCGGTCACCCGTCCACTTGAAACCAAAGCCCTCGCGTTCATCGCGCTGCACGCCTCGGGGGAGGGGAGTTAGCTCGCTCTCAAAAGCGAGGCGTTTCTTCTTCGCGACGCGTGCCAGAGAGGCCAAATACGACTCGCCACGCACCTCGATGTCTATGGGTTTCTTGGTCTTCTTAGGCTCCGTGGCCCACTTTAGCTCCAAGCCCTGCTCTTCGCCATCGTCTATGCGCAGGTAGCCCTCATCGTAGCTGCCCGAAAAGCCCGTCAAGTCCCAGTCTTCTGGGACACGCAGGCTGAAGCCCTGCCAGCCTAAAAGCTTGGTCTGGCGCTTGATGGGTTTTGGGGAGGCAGGAGCGGCAGTCATCGTTTTGCTAGAAGGGAAGCGGCTGAACCGCCTTGGCAATGAGGGCGAGCGCAATGGCGGCCATCGATATCAGACCCGTGCCACAGGCAAAGCCCGCCAGGAGCACCGGAGCGTAGTTGCGCCATTTCTCGACACCGTAGCGCTTGGCAAAGTAGAACTTTCCCAAACACGCTCCCACAAACATCGGGATTGTGTCCGCCGGGAGCGCATTGGCACCACCCGCCGCGCCGTAGAACGCTAGCATCGGGAGCTTTGCAACGTACATTACCCCGTAGAGCGCCAGAGTTGCTACGCCACCCCCCATGATGAAGGCGGGCTTGATCGAGTCCAATACCCATGACGCGCCACCGGCCTTGTTAATCTGGTTCCAGATCGCCTGCTGTGAGGCAATCAGCGGCCACATACGCTGGGCAAACGGATACTGACTGGAAGGAATCTGGCTAGTCCCCCAGATAAAAGACCAGTAGATAAAGCCGCCGAGCATGATCAAGGGGAACATTAAGAGCTCCGCCTTTAAGATCGAGGTGAACTTGGTCTTGGTCAGCTCCACTTCTCGGAAGCGCTGTGCGAGCGCACCATAGTCGTGGATGGGCATGGGGGCAAACCAGACATCAATCTTTTTATAGCCAGACTCCATGACGGTCAGCTCTTTGACAAACGGGAACTGCGCATCTTGACTGGTGAGACCAAACATACGGGCCGCGACATAAGAGTTGATGGGGGTGAGTAGTAGACCATAGCCCAGTAACAATAGAATCGGGAAATCAGGCAGCAAGTAGTGGGTGAAGGCAATGTAGCCAAGCGTCGCCAGAAGCCAGATCCCTAGTGCGATCTTCCACCAGCCCGCTTTGTCACCGCGCCCCGCAGGAACTTCGTGCCACGCACCACGTCCCGCACGATTGAGCCCACGCGATGCCTCAAGAGAGCCTTTTACAATAATATAGATTCCAATAACCGCAATCGCAAGCTGAATTCCAATACCGGCGGAGAGCCAGAAATCAAAGTGGTTGACAACGCGTGTCTCGATAGACTCGGTTCCGGGGTGCCACTGGTGCAGAATTCCTTGCTTGTAAAGAATCGGGTTAAGGCCCAGCTGGAAGACAATAGACGAGATAAAGGTCGCCACAACCATCTCAAAGGGAAGAACAAAGCCCGTGAGAATCTTTCCGAGATCGCCCGAGTAGCCTACAGGCGCTGCCGGCAGAATTGTCTCCGTGGACGCCATGAAGTCAATGAAGGGAATCGGGATCAGGGTGACCGCTTTTCCAAAAGCCGTACTGGTCAGAATCGGAATCGCGACATAGATCGCACCAAAGATAAGCCCAATGACGGTTCCTGTGGAGAATATACGCCAGCGCCAAGAGTCCTCTTTATTGCCAGCCTCCGCAAGTGCTGTCGCTCCCGAGGCAGCAACGGAGGCAAGGGGGAAGGGGAGGCGCTCGATATCGCTCGTGGCACGGAAGAGAATGTAGCCCGCTGGGAGCCAAGACAGGCGCTCCAGGGTCTGATGGATCATCATCACCCCAATGGGGCCCCACCAGTCCGGGTGGAAGAAGTTACGCTGATCGAGCGCCGCAGATCCTGGTTGAGGGCTGGAGAACCAAGGGATTTCCCGCGCGATTGAGGCCGCCTGTGGGCTCTGGATGTAGTATTGGTTCCAGATGAGCCAGCCAAACGGCCCCCCGGAGATCCCACGATCTGCTCCCGCCACGGCAGCAAGGCCACCGGCGACGTAGTAGAGGAGAAAGATCTCCTGGCGCTTTAGGGGCAAGAACGAGCGCCGGGCGACCTCTGCAAAGAGAACGATGGTCACCCACTGCGCGGCTGCCCCAAGACCCGATCCTGCAACGAGCCCAAGGTAGATCGCGCCCGCCGTCATGATTAAGCTGACAAAGATAGAGCCGATAATGGTCTTGGCGGTAAAGCCTTCGTCGAACGTACTATCATCGCCCTGAGACTCCGCTTCGATAAACTCGCGTGCGTCTTCGACACTGTGATCTTGGCTGTCGCTGTGATGCGGCGTCGCTACGTCTTCACGATTGTTTAATTCATCCATGTCGTTTGCCATTTTACGCCTCCACACTCGCAAACTCCGTCTCGGTCAAGTAGCGCTCGCGCTCCGCGCCACTGAGAGTTCGCCAGACGAGAAACTGTTTTCGGAGTGTGTTCATAAAGCGCCGGTTGACGCGTTTCCAGTTGGACACATCCCCTGAGACCCGGTGAAGCGTCAGCTTGAGGTCAAAGACATCCTCAAAGTCCGTGGGAATCGTCTCCAGGCGGATCATCTGGGAGACGCCAAGATCAAACGGAGCGAGCCAGGCTTTACACCCGATCCGGTAGCCGGTGCCCTTCTCGGACTCAAAGGTCTCGCGGAAGATTCCCTCGGTGATAAAGTCGCCGACTGAGTAGCCTTCGTAGCTCTGGAACCACTCTGCCAAGAAGCCATTCACACCAGCAGCTTGATCGCCCGTGACCGCAAAGGGGAGGCGGATCGCCCAGTCATCGCCGACCGGATCAGGAACAGACCAGGTGCGTGTGCTGGATGGGCTGGCGACTTCGGAGGCTTTCTTCGCGGGCCAGAGAGTAGAGAGAAGCACGACGGCCACCACGACGAGAGTTGAGAGAACCGCACTCACCGATGAGAAGTTCAGCGAGAGCCCCTGCATCAAGTGAAACGTCGAGAGGAGCTTGCTAATTCCCTGACCTAGAACGTAGCCCGAGACGGAGCCCAGGATCGCGTAGACCAGCGCCTCCGCCATAAACAGTGTCCCGATGTTGCTGGGTGAGAGGCCAATGGAGCTAAAGATATGGATCTCTTTCACGCGCTCAAAGACCGAGCCCAGCATCGTGTTGAGAACAATCAGCGCGGCGATTAAGATTGGGATGAGAATCGTTCCAAAGTCTTCGCCCTTTGTTGCGCCCACCGACGAGAACCGCTCGATCTTACCTGGCTTATCCCTGAGCTTTTCACTCGCAGCATACAGGTTCATGTCAAAGCGCTTCATGAGATTTTCTTTGAGCTCTTTAACAACCGCCCCTTCATCGTCGCCGTAGCCAATGGCCACGGATCTCAGGTCGCCACCTAGGTTAATCAGAGTTTGATACGGGACAAAAAAGATCACGTCGGAGTCTAGGTGAAGATACTGCTGGAACCCGCTAGAGCTGTCGGTCTTGCCCTGCTTCTGGAGCTGCTGCATCTGCACGAAGTCCACGGGAGTGAGCGGCTCCTGGTCGTGGTCCATGATCTGCTTGAACTTGTCCTGGTCCAAGATCCCAATGACACTGTAGTCCTGACCAGAGAAGCTCACTTTGGCCGAAGCATTGGTCACATCAGCATCCGAGATGCGCAGGTTATCAGCGATCTTACGTGGCAGGATCATCACCAGCGTGTCACCGGGGGCAAACCAGCGCCCGGCTGCGAGTGCCTCATCAGCATGCGTGACCTTGGCCTCGTTAGGAGAGAGCCCGACGCCACCCTTCGCGCCAAACTCTCTATCCGCACGCTTGAGTGTTAGAAATGTCTGCTCACCCGGTTGCGTCCCTAAGAACCAGCCGCGTGGCGCTACCTGACGCGTGTTCCCAAACTCATCGTCGAGCAGGCGGTAGGCCACCTGCTGAAGCGCGTTCCAGTTCGGGTCGCGTAATAGAATCCCGTTGTAGAGCGGCTTACCCGGCGCAGGGACTTGGTTGAAACGCAGCTCTTGCACAATAGACGTAAACGCGAGCACCGTAAACGTCAGCAAAACCAGAGTCGCACACGTCAGCGCGGTTCGAGTGGCGCGGCGGCGCATGTTCGCCACCCCGAGCGCGAACGCAGCAACGGCAATCGAGCCTTTTCCGGCGTCCAGTGAGTGGGTGCCCTGGGTCTCTTTGGACTGCTGCTTGAGCTGCTGCTCAAACTTCTGCCAGACCAGCACCGTGACCAGTACCGAGAGGGCCATCATGATGAAGGCCAGCAGGATAATTCCGGCGTTGAGCGTGATCCGAAACGCGGGGTGGATCGCGGCGAAGATGCCAAAGATCACCAAAAAGATTAAAAAGACCGCCCCAAGCTGGCGCTTAAGATCCGATTAGCCAAAGAGCAGGCGCTCTAGGAAATAGGCTAACGGAATCATCAGCGCAAGATAAAAAATCACGCCATTGACCACGTCCTGCTGGGTCTTGGTAACATCAGGGTAGGCACGGCTCTCGTAGCCCCAGGCAGCGCGTGCATAGGTATCAAAGCGCTGGTAGTCCTTTGCCGCTAAAGCCGCCTCGGCCTTGTCAATAAACTCCTTGGCATTGGCATGGAGACTCTCAATGCCCTTGTTGCGAATATTGTTCTTGATGAGGCGCTGGATGCGGAAGTCATCGAGCTTCCACATGTCTTGGGCAACGCGTAGCGCGGTGTGGATAATCGCCGAGGAGCGCGACGACTCCACGGCATCTTGCCCCTCGCCCGCTCCCATCACATAGCCCTCGCCCTCAGGGTTGGCTATTGTGGAGTTAATGAGGAGGAAGCGTGTGGCAGCGGGGCCACTGCCCATGATGATCTTGAACTGGCGCAGCTTGTTTGTTGCCGCGTTTCGGTCTTTACCCGAGCTAAACTCATCACCGCGCCGAGCAAAGACCACAGCCGTGTCTTCAACATAGCTCACGCCGGGCTCTGGCTTGGCCAGGGAATAACCAAACTGCCGTGGCTCGCCGTTGGAAACCCCATCATAGATCGTCATGGTGGAGAGCGTGCGAAGAGCTTGCTGATCCACTAAGTCAAAGATATTGGTAGCGACGCAGGGAAAGACAACGGAGAGGACTTCTTTATCGCCCGTGGTGATCCGAAACTGGCTCGGGTAGGCCGCTCCCGTGACGCCTTTATCGGGAGCGTAGTCAATGTCGCCGGTCTTCTCGTCCATGTGGTACGACTCGACACGGTGTTCCTGGTTATCCGCTGTCGTGGGGGGCAGCCCCTTAAAGGCAAAACTGGACTTGCCCTCTTTACCCGTAAAGCCACCCTGGTCATCCCCAACCATCTGGATAAAGTTGGCGCGTACTCCGATAAAGCTCTTGGTGTTGGAGTTGTGCGGCACGACCACTAAAGCGCGGTCTACGGGGTCGCTTGGCACTAGCGAGCGTCGCGGCTCATACTCTCGAACACGGCCCTTGAGGGTGGCAAAGCCTGAGCGCAGGCCCATGCGTGTCCACTGGCAGGTCTTGTAGAGTGGGATCTGCTTCTTGGGGTCGGCATTCTGGTCGTTGGGATCGTTGACATAGTGCTGGAGCAAACACACAAAGGTCTTGAGCTGGAGCGCTAGATTGGCGATATTGACTTTCTCAAACGTGTCAAAGGGCGTGTCAACTTGGTTGCGGGAGTCGTCAATGGAGGCGAAGGTGACGCCAAAGCCACCTGCCATCCCGACAATCTCGGAGTCGAAGGCAGGCTTTCCGGGGATAAAGTTGCGCCAGCTCTTGCCATCCACGGGATTGACACCATCCGAGAAGCGCTTCTTGGCATCGTAGCCTAAGACTTCCGCGACTTTGTCGTTGTTCTCACGGGCCACACGGGCGATATCGGAGTAGAGATTCTGGGTATCTTCCCGGACATTAACCAGATGCGCTTTATAGAAAATCCCCAGCGAGCGGGTCTGGCTTGCGAGGTCTAAGCCTACCCAGAGATAGATCGGGTCACTCGGGTCTTTGGCCTGCCCAAAGAGCTTGGCGAAGGGGCCGGGGACTTGCCAGTCGTCTATGTGGTTGTCGAGGAACTCGCGGACGCCTTGGAGCCCAAGGCAGTGGCCTGAAGTGGCTAAAAACCAGATCGTGCGCTCATGTCCGACCTTCTGAAACGTCCGCGCAGTCTGCAAGAGCCCCGCGATTCCGCCTGCCTGCTCGGCTGCGGGAGCGAGTGCCGGGACAACGGACATGCCGTCGTAGTAGGACTGCACCACGATAATCTGCTTGGCGATCTTGGGGTCTTTGCTCTGGCCGGGAAGCACGCCGATAAAGTTCTTGGCCTGCACCCGATCCCACTTCATCTCCGCGTGGAGCGTCGCCTTTAAGCTCTTGCGGGAAAGGGAGAGGGCTTGAAGCGCGGCGGCATCGCTCTTTTTGATAAAGAAGCGGGGGATCGAGAGAGGAATCGAGACGAACTTGGCCTCAGCCTCACCGCGCATGGTCTTGTCGGGCTCGATAAAGACCACGGCCTTGGCCCCGAGACGCGGTGCGTTGAGCCAGTCGGTGCCGGAGTTGAAGTCTACGAGAACAATCGCGCCTTCGACCTCTTTGCCGTTAAAGGAGCCGAGCAGCCCATTGCCCGCGTAGATCAATGGCCCGCTCAGTCCCTCCTCGGGGAGCTGGCTGGTGCGGACAAGATTAGGCCAGATGCAGTAGAGGGGGTAGGTCTTGCCATTGGCATCAAGCCGTGCTCCCTTGTCCATCGGCACCGTCGCCGTGAACATCTCAGACTTCACATTGTCACTGCCAAAGAGCTTCTTGAACTCCTGCTCAACATAGGCGGCGGCGTATTTTTCACCGGGGTAGCCCACGACCCGCGAGCCATTTGAGGACAGCTCGCGAATGGTCTGTGCCAGCGCTTGATCATTCACCGTCGCTGTCAGAGCTTTATACTTTTCCGCCAGAGCCGGGTCAACTGCTGCCCGGACCGACGAAGAGACTGCGACTAGCGCCGTCAGCAAGAGTGTCGCCTGACGGACAACGCGCGCAAGAGTCATCATCGAGAAGTTCCTTCGTACCACATCCCCCGTCACCGGAGGTATTCGTCGTGATAATAGCACGTTAAGCTAATTCGCCGCAACCAGGGCAAATTCCTGCCTGAAACCAAAGGGGTATGTCAGCCACTTCGTGAGATGAATCTGGGTACAATGCTTACATGCCTGATCTAATTGTGCCGCTCTATAAACTGCCTGCCGTAGACGACGAACTTGCGCGCCTTCGTGCCGAGGGAATCGTGGTGCGCCGGGCGTTTCCCTTTGAGCTTTCTCGCACCCGCCGCTTTATTGCGAAAACGTTTTCGGAGAGCTGGGCCGATGAAACCCAAGCGGGCTTCGCTCGCCAGCCGATTACTTGCTGGATCGCGATCTACGAGAAACGTGTCATTGGGTTTGCCTGTGTTGATGCCACGATGCGGGGCTTTTTTGGCCCCACGGGCGTTGATCCTACGTTTCGAGGACGGGGAGTCGGAGCCGCTTTATTGCTCGCGGCACTTCACGGACTGAAAGAAATTGGCTATGGCTACGGTATAATTGCCGGGGCAGGACCGGTGGCTTTCTACGAGAAATGCTGCGGCGCGACCGTTATTGAAGGTTCTGAGCCGGGCATCTACGTGGATATGCTCGAGGCGGATGGTGAGGAAAGTACACGTTAGGGACGATAATAGAGCCATGCCACTTGAAGACGACAACACCGAGTTTGAGATTCCTCATGATGTGGAGGCGATCCTGCGCCGTCAGGACGAGGCAATGGCTTTGCTGGAGCGCCTGCGTACTGCCGAGCCGTTTCGCCGCCCTAGGGCCGACCAGCAGGGGGCAAAGCGCCGCGAGTTCCGACGCTGGCCACTCCCTGAGGGGGTGAGCCTAGAGCTTCATGACAGCGCGGGTTGGAAGCCTGCCGATGTGATGGACATGGGAGTGGGGGGCGCGCGCCTCAACAAACTTCCCAGCTTCGCCGATGGTCCGACACCAGCCCGACTGAAATCACCCTCGTCGCAGGCCGTGCTTGTGCTCTGCGATGTGATGTGGAAAGACAACGACGGTCGAGCTGGTATTCGCTTTGAGTTCCGTGATGAAGACGAGCGTGACAACTGGTCAGGCGGCCTCATTGATGCCCTCCTCGCCCGCCACGCCGTGAGCTGAAAGTTCCCTCCTAGCCCCCGCTACGCGGGGGGACAAATAGGAAGAAGTTTTCTTATATCCCCCCCGTCCGGGTACCCCGCGAAGCGAGGGTGGTGGGGATGGGGGGGGTGAGGATTTTATGAAACGAATTGGATTGATGGGCTGTGGGGTTGTCGCCGACTACGGACACTCGCACGCAATCGCCCAGACGGATGGCCTAAGTTTAGCCGCACTCTACGATCCGAACCCCGAGGCACTTGCCCGGCTCGCGGCACGCTACCCCGATGCCCATGCCTTCACGGATATTGAGGCATTCTGGCGCTGTGGGCTCGATGCCGTCTCGATCACGTCCCCCGCACCCGTGCACCTCGACAACCTGCGTGGCGCGGCTCAGCATGGCCTGCACGTGCTCTGCGAGAAGCCTCTCGGAATGGACGAAGACGAGATCGAGGAGATGATCGCCCTTGCGGATAAAGCTGGAATCCTCTTCGCGACCGCACTTTGCTACCGCTTTAGCCCCGTTGCACAGAGAATCAAGCAGCTGATTGATGAGGGTGTGATTGGCGAGCTTCGCGCCCAGCGCCTCATCTACCTCTGGAACCTGCACGGCAAGTGGGAGACCGATGCGCACGGCAATCGCTTTGAGTCCGCACGGCGGCTAGGGCGCTTCGAGGAAGGTGGGCCGCTGGTTGACTGTGGCGTGCACCAAATAGATCTCGCGCTCTGGTGGACAGGCTCTGAGGTTGTCCGGCAGCATGCGGCAGCGGCTTGGATCGAGGAGCACGAGGCACCCGGCCATGTCTGGATGCACATGGATCATGCCAGTGGCTGTCATACGTGTGTTGAGATTAGCTTTTCCTACACCCACACGGCTCGTGATCCTTATGATATCTTCACCTACGAGCTGATCGGAACCGAGGGCCTGATTCGTTACGTCCGAGACGGCTGGTTCTTCGAGGTGCGCAACGGGCAGGGAACCGTGCGCCTTCCCGGTGCCAGTGAGAAAGACTTCCACGGCATGTACGCCGCCTGGCGCGATGCCCTCTACACCGGAAACCTTGGCAATGTTCCCTCAGCCCGTGATGGCCTCCATGTCACCCAGCTCTCCCGCCGCGCCACCGAGGCGGCAATGGCCACACGCTACCGAAAGTAGTATGGTTAGGGAGGAAGCGGGATCTGGGTCATAGTCAGCCGAACCCGTGGCGCTCCAAGTGCCCCTTCAGGAACTGCGAACATGATCGTCAGCCATGAGCGTCCCTGGGATGAATAGGTTCTTCCCTGAATGAGTACCTGATTTCTCTGCAGGACATAGCTGGGCACCGACCCACCGCGCCGTATGAGATCGGCAATGAGTGGATTGAGCAGTCGCTAATAATCTGCCCAATCAAAAACTCATGAACGCTATAAGGATTAGGTATATCCTCGAAAGGCCAATTTGCTGGATCTGATACTGATGGAGCGCTGCTTGTAACGAGTGCAGTGCCACCTAGACAATAAGGAAATGGATCAATGGGAGAAGTATCTTCTATTGTCAGCGAACTAAATGACCATTGGGCATGGGCAGGCAGAGAAGACAAGACGAGACTTAATAATGAAACTATCGCAAGTGAGCTAAACTTCATTTTAAACAATCTCCACTGGACTTGTAGCCGACCACGGACTTGTAGCCGACTGTCTGGAGTATAGCTCTAGTTTAGAATAATGTCAACAAGCATACAGGGGTACAAGACAAATAAGTGATGAGGCAAATGGATGCGAGGCGTTGCTAATTTCTCGTGGAACGCCGGATCTCCTCTGAATGTAGTGTGCTGTGTCACTTTTCTCCGGTGAGACGAACCTGGAGTCTCGCAGACTT
>NZ_CBAYMC010000156.1:0-10517 GCF_964826245.1 Armatimonas sp.
CGTTTTCGTTGATAGCACTTCGGCTTCTGCCTTCAGCGCCGCTTCTTTTTTCTGAATTTCAATAACACGGGCGACAACTTGCTCGACAAGGCTGCTGGTACGGTGACGTTCCTCGATTCGGTCTATCACCGCTTGAGCAACCACATCTACAAAATCATCGCGATCTTCGATAGCCATTCACGCTCCCAGGCGCACTGCACGCACGAACTTTATGAACGCACGGTCACGGTACGTCTTGCTTTTCGGGATACTTCCACCCTCCTGCCCTTTCTCGCGGGGAGAGGTGGCGGGGAGAGGAAGTTACGGGTAGTTTACCGGAATGCGTGTGTCAATGTCAAGCATTTAGGGGAGTTAGGAAAAATATTTTTTCGCTAAATCTTGCTATTTTATTGACAAAACCGACATACTTCTGTACAGTAATAAAAATCTTTACGCAGACACAGACACAGGCGTGTCGGGTAGTAAAAATCTTTTTTTGCCACTCTGCACAGCCGTGCCTAGCTCTGCAAAAAGATTTTTCAAGCAGGGCGCACAAGCGCACAAAAGGAAAAATCTATTATGCAAGCCTTACGCACTCTCTTCGGCAATCCTTTTAATATTCGGACGATACGTGATGCGCGAATCGCCGAGTTTGCACGCGATCATATCGAGCGACTGCGCCGCGCCAGCCCCAATGGAGCCTACCAAAGCCTCTTAACCGAGACGGAAAGTGCCTATTTCGCCTGTTTTGGTACCATGACCGCTGAAGACCAAGCCACTGCCGAGCGAGAGGGACTGACCCAGACGACCCGCGATGCCCTCGTTGCTTTCAAAGCCGCCGTGCCCGATCTGGAGGCCGCTGTCCGTGTCGCGTTTGGCAAGAGCAGCCCCACGCACGAGAGCTTTTTCCCCCACGGCCTCACCGAGTACCACAAGGCGACTCTCACCACCGTTCCCGTGCTGATGGAGCGTCTCGTCAGCCTCATTACCACACACGAAGCCAAGCTGGGAGCTTCGATCTTGGCACGCTTCACCCAGCTTCGCACCGATTTTTCCGGGGCACGCAAGGCCCAGCAGGCAAAGAAAGGGGCTGTCAGCCAGCTCAAGGCCGCGTCTAAAGAGACACGCTCCGCTCTGGAGCTACGTCTCTGGAAAAATGCCCTGCTCCTCGCCGCTGAGCATGTCGGACAGCCCGATCAGCTGGGGGTCTTCTTTGATCCCACACGCCTCAAACCCACACGCTAAAGAGAGCTAGCGGGCGAGCTCGACGCGCTGGCCATCGGAGAAGAAAAAGATATCGCCGCGCTCTTGATCGGTGCGTAGGATCGTGGCTCCGGTGGCGATGAGACGCTCCAGAGTCGCAGGGGCGGGCAAGTGCTTCTCTTTATCGTCGCTACTGATCACCACAAAGCGCGGCTGAACCTGGCGCAGTAGCTCGGGCGATGATGCCCCGGCGTTGCCAAACCGAGCGACCCGCAAGACATCGGCGGAGAGCTCGTGGCCCATCGAGAGCAGCGCCTGCTCCCCTGGCTCCTCCAAGCCCCCCTCCCAGAGAAAGCTCGTCTTCCCCCAGGTCAGGCGCAGCACGACTGCATTATTGGCGGCGGCGGGCGTGCGGGAGATCAGGCGCTCACCAGGGTAGAGAATCTTCACATGGCCCTCCGTCCCGAGGTTAAAGGCCACCCCTGCACGTGCAAGCTGCACCAGGACCCGCTGCTTTCGCAAGAGAGTCAGGGTCTCCTCCTGGCTTTTATTCACCCTTTCCCACCCGAGATCCAGCACCGACTTCACCGGAAACTGCTTGATCAGCTCGGTTGCGCCCCCGATTGCCTCGCTGTAGGGATAGGGGAGCACCAGCAGGTCAATTTGTTGCGCTCCCGCCGCCCGCAGCGACTCCGCCACGTGCGCACCTGAGCCGGGTGGCCCCGCTCCAATGACCATGAACTGGCCCTCAGGAGTCTTGATCCACGATGCCTCCCCCTGCCCGACCTTCAGATACGCCACCACCAGCGAGCGCGAAGGGAGCTTGGGGAGCATGACGGTCGGGCGGGGGCGAAAAATATATCCCAGCCCCAGTGCAGCGCCCCCTAAGAGCGCCAGTAAAACTCCCCCCAGCCACTGCCGACGAGACACCTTACTGCCCCCGCTTCTCGGTCTCCGTCAGGTGGTAGGAAAGCACCGCAAGCTCTTGGAGGAACGAGACATGGCGCACCACAACGCCCGCGGGCACTTTCAAGGGAGTCGGGGCAAAGTTCAGCAGCGCACGCACCCCGCTCTGGATCGCACTATCCGCAGCGGCTTGCGCGGCACTAGCGGGCACGGCTAAGATCGCAATCCGGGCCTGGAGCGCCTCATTGATCTCCCCCAGACGCGAGAACTCGATAATGTCCATCCCTAAGACGCGCTTGCCGATCTTCTCCGGGTCGGTGTCAAAGAGCGCGACAATATGAAACTTGTGCTCCTCCAGCCCCGGATACGAGGCCAAGGCGCTTCCTAAGTTTCCGGCCCCCACCAGCAAGATCGGCTGGAGCTTGTGGAGCTGCAAGATCCGCGCGATCCGGTTTTCCAGCTCCCCGACCTGGTAGCCCACGCCCGGCTTGCCAAACTCCCCAAAGTAGGAGAGGTCTTTCCGGAACTGCGCCGCACTTACCCCCGCGTGCTCCTCGATTTGCGCCGAGGAGATCGTCCGCACACCACTGGCCCCCAGATCCACCAGACACCTTAAGTAGGTGGTCAGGCGCTCTAGGGTTGGTGTGGGAACTTTGGGAAGGGCGGCGGTATCCTCAGTGGGAGTTTGTACCATCGTTCACGATTATACCGTAACCTCCATGTCCTCATCGTCGTTCTCGCCCTCGGCCTCGTCACGCCCCCAAGCATCTTCGTCCACGTAGTCAAACTCGGCGTTGCGGATACGAACCGAGTCGCCTTCCGCCGCGCCAAACGCCTTGAGCTTGGTAAAGACCCCCCAGCGCTCTAGCTGGCGCTGTAGGCGACGAACCGCGTACTCGTTGCCCATGTCGGTCATGGAGACAATGCGCTCCAGTGCTTTTCCGGAGACCACCAGCACCCCTTCGTCATCGCGCACAATCGTAAAGCGGCGAGGATCGTCATCGTCGCGTGCATTGTTGGTAATGTGCACCACGCCGCTGAGCTTAAGCGCCTCTTTGGGAATCTCCTGGAGCTTGGTCCAGACATGGAGGATCAGATCACGCACCCCCTCGCTCGTCACGCCAGAGATCGGAAAGACCTCCAGCCCACGGGCCTCAAAGAACTGGCGTAGGGGGATCAGCCCACTTCGGTCAGCCAGCAGGTCAATGCGGGAGAAAGCGACGACTTGCGGAAGTTTTGCCAGGTCTTCCGAGAACGCCTCCAGCTCGCGGTTGATGATGCCAAAGTCCTCTAAGGGATCGCGCCCGGTGAGCCCCGAGACATCCAGCAGATGGACTAAAAGCCGTGTGCGCTCCAAGTGCCGCAGGAACTGAATTCCCAGCCCCGCGCCCTCGCTGGCGTTCTCGATTAGCCCTGGCACATCGGCGATCACAAAGTTATGGTGGTCATCGGCACGCACCACGCCTAAGTTCGGCACGAGTGTGGTAAACGGATAGTCCGCGATCTTGGGACGTGCCGCACTCACTGCCGCCAGAAGCGTAGACTTCCCAACATTGGGGAAGCCCAGCAGCCCCACATCCGCCAAGAGCTTTAGCTCTAGCTTGACCCGTCGCTCCTCACCCGGCTCGCCTTTTTCCGCGAACTTAGGAGTCTGGTGGACGCTATTGACAAAGTGGACATTACCGCGCCCGCCACGCCCCCCCGCGATCAGCACCTCGCTCTGAGGGGTCTGTGCCAGGTCGGCGAGGAGCTCGCCGGTGTCGGCATCGTGCACCTGTGTTCCAGGCGGCACCTTGAGGACAATGTTCTCTCCGTGCTTGCCGTACTGCCGCTTGCCCATGCCATGGCCGCCGTTTTCAGCGCGGTATTTCTTGCCCGGACGGAAATCTAAAAGTGTAGACAGGTTCGGATCGGTCTCAAAGACCACTGAGCCGCCCCGGCCACCGTCGCCGCCATCAGGGCCACCACGGGGGACGTGTTTTTCCGTGCGGAAGGTCAGAGCGCCATTGCCTCCACTTCCTGCGACCAACCAAATTTCAACTTCATCTATAAACAAGGGATATACCCTCCTCCCCCCGGCCCCCTCCTCCCACCCCTGGGAGGAGGGGGAGAGAGGGAGAGTATGGGGGGGCTCTGGCTCCCCTCCACCCAACCTGCCTCCCAGGATTGGCACCCAGAGGGTACCCGGGGGCAGAGGGAGGAGGGAATCCAAAGCAAAGGCCCGGCTGCAGAGCAGACCGGGCCAGAATCTGTAGTTGTGTAAAGAGAGCTTACGCGCTTACGGGAGCAGCTTCTTCCACATCGACGGCGACCATCGGGTACACCGAGATACGTCGGGTATGCTTGTGACCTTCGAACTTCACAATCCCATTGATCTTAGCGAAGAGCGTGTAGTCGCTTCCCTGACCGACGTTCTTACCCGGATCGAACTCGCTGCCACGCTGACGGATCAGGATGGAACCGGCGGTGACGAACTGACCGGCGTACTCCTTGACACCCAGGCGCTGGGCATTCGAGTCACGACCGTTGCGGGACGAACCCACACCTTTTTTATGTGCCATTTTCTTATTCCTTCTCTACGGATCAGAGCCTACGCGGCGATGGAGTCAATGCGCAGACGGGTCTCGAACTGGCGATGCCCGTAGTGGCGCTGGTGGTTCTTCACCTTGATGTAGGTGATCCCATTGATCTTCTTGCCCTTGCCCTGGCCGACGATTGTTGCGGTCACTTTCGCGCCGGGAACCGTGGGAGAGCCGAACACGGGGGTATCTCCACCAACGAAAAGAACATCGTCAATGGTCACGACATCGCCCTCAGCTCCTTCGAGCTTCTCTACGACGACGGTATCTTTTTCTGCGACGCGGTACTGTTTGCCGCCGGTACGAATTACTGCATACATAATTTTTTTGCCAACCTCTGTCAAGACAACCCTCGGAGTTTACCACAGCTACCGGGCTTGCGCAAATCAAATTTTCTCTGTAGGGTAGCAGGCATGAATGGAACTGAGCTCATGGCCGACGGCGGCCCCGACCCCGTCGCCGCCTACCCCCACGCCCGCCGCGTGGGCAACTTTCTCTTTATCAGCGGCCTCGGCCCCCACAAGCGCGGCGAAAAAGACCTACCCGCGACGTTTGCCGACGAAGTCCACGGCGTCTTCCACAACCTCAAAGTCATCCTAGAGGCCGCCGGACTCGGACTAGAAAACGTCGTGGATGTCACCGGCTTTCTCACCGACTTAGACACAGACTTCGCCACCTACAACGCGATCTACGCCGAGTATTTAGGCCAAATCCGGCCTGCCCGCACCACGATCCAAGTTGCGGCGCTCCCGCGCGGTATTCATGTGGAGATCAAAGTGCTAGCAGTGTGCCCCGCCGATTAGAACGGTGGGGCTGGAGAGCCTCCGGCTACGAAGGGCGTGCCGCCCATGGGAATCCCGAGTGAGCTCGGTATGGCCGGAACGGCCTTTGCAGCGGAGCCTGCGACGCTCGTCAGCACCGCCGCGCCAACCGGCGGTGAATCCAAAAATGAATCACTTTCACATCATCTTGATCGAGCCGCAGGAGAGCCTGAATATTGGCTCAGTGGCGCGGGCGATGCAAAACCTCGGGTTTTCGCACCTGCACCTAGTCGCGCCACGTGGCTACGACCGTGAGCGTGCCTGCGTCACGGCGCGGGATGCGTCGGTGATTCTGGACACAATGACGGTTCACGAGAGCTTTACAGACGCACTCGACGGCATGCAGGAAGTGGTCGGGCTGGCGCTGCGAAAAGGCGAGAACCCGGCGCACTATGTCAGCCTGCCGCAGTGGTCGGAGAAATTAACAGAGCGCCAAGGCCGCACGACCGCGCTGGTCTTTGGCCCTGAGGACGATGACCTACGGCATGAGCATCTCAATCTCTGCCGCTGGGTCGTGCGGATTCCCACCACCGCGGCCTACCCGAGCTTCAACCTCGCGCAGTCGGTCTTGCTGACGCTCTACGAGATCACGCGCAGCCTGCCTGCGGAGCCGGTTGCTGCCGCCGTTGCCGATGCGCCTACCGAGAACGAGTATGTCCAGTTCGACCGCCACCTCGACGGCGTGATGGCGGCGAGCGGCTTCGTGCGCCCCGGAACCCCTGCGCCCGTGCCCGCGCTCGTCAAGTCCCTCCTGCGCCGCTGTGATCCCACTCGCCACGAGCTAAGCGTTCTGCTGGCGCTCTTTAGCCGGGTGCATTCGAGCCTAAAGCGATCTCCTTGAATACCATCTCCATACGCGCCAGCTCATCGTCACGCAGCTCCGCAAAAACGCCACGTTTTTTCTTGGAGAGCTGTCCCCCATTCTGATCCAGAAGGCGAAGAAGTAAATCCAATCGCTGATCGGGCATATCCACGATATGTATCAGCGCCTCGCGCACGGCATCGTAGCTCTCCAGATAGCGTAGCTCGTCGGCAAGCTCTCGCTCGACACTTTCTTGAACCACCGGAGCCAAGTACTCCACAGTAAAAGTGAGATCTGGGAATCTATAGAATGGCTCTAGCTCACTTGCATTCAAAAGAGTGAGTTCCATCTCGCGTGAAACATCGTAGTTGGCAAGAGCCATGAGTGGACGGGAGAAATATTCCAGAGCGCGATCATAGTCCTCACGCCTACGAAGCATCACCGCAGATACAGGAAGGAGTAGCCCTTGCGGAATGAATCCGCGCCGAGTAAGCGTGTCATGAATAAGAAACCGGTGGAGACGACCGTTGCCATCCACAAAAGGATGAATCAACACAAATGAAAAAGAAAGTAGAGCAGCTTGAACCACAGGAGCAATCTCAAGCATTTTCGCACAAAAAGCAAGCCCACGAATTAGTGAGTCAACCCACTCTGGAGGCGGGCAGATGTAGTCCACCTGCATTTTTTCAAGTCCTCGCTGTGTGCCCACATAGTTCTGGATAGTACGGAAACCACTTTCCCGGTACCGTTCGTCAACAATAGCATTTTGAAGGGGAACAAGGCCAGGCTCTGCAAAAAGCGTCCCCCAAGTGAAATTAACCTGTCCTGCCTCACGTAGAAGAGCCACAAAACGCTCGGTCCGTTGAGGACTGGGATTCTCCTGCTCAATGCTATAGGAAGAGCGAGTTTCTTTATAGTAAGCGTAGTTTACAGCCCGCTGAAAAAGCTCAGGAGGATAGCAATCTCGAAGTTTCTCTAGAGCCTCACTAATAACCATTTGTTCGGCGAATACCACTCCTGGTGTCCGTCGAACCATTGGACAGAACCAATTACTTCCAAGAAGATTATTATTTACCCGCCAGCGAGTAATACGAACAGGATTTGTCGCCACAACATAGCGCTCTGAATCGAGAACATCCACATAGTTTCCCTGCCAACGATCCGCGACGGGAACGGTCTTGTGCAGGAGATACTCATAGAGAAAACCTATCCGCCAGGCATACTTACTGGTCGGCTGTTGATCAATCCATTGGGCTAGCTCCTGTAGATCCAAGCGCGGAAAAAGCGTTGCAAGAAGTGCCAGCTCTATGCCATCGTACTTCAATGCAAAAACGAGGTGATCCAAAATGGTATCACCGGGCCAATAACTCTGTGGAAAGGTCTTATGGACACGGCCCCGCGCATCTACTGTCTGACTTTTGATTTTCCCTATTTGGGACGAGTGGCTTGGAGGGAAGTGCAAAAGAGAAAAATGTCGAATCAGCCAAGCGTAGCCACAAGGTTCCATAAAAACAATTATATCAAGTCTTCTTTCAAGAAAATCTTTATCCTTCAAAAAAAACACTTACAGAAGCAGTCATTTCCTTGAAAACATTTATACAGTACAATGCCTCTATGAGAAACACGCGGGCTCTGGGCCTGACAGTGCGCTCGGTCTTGCTGGGGCTGGGGCTGACGGTGCTCACCAACCTCTGGATTCACTACGCCGAGCTAATCATGAGCGGCGTGCAGGGCCACTCAGCGGTTGCGGCGACCGCGACTCCAGTCGGAGCGGTGACTCTAATCTTTGGTGTCGCGGGCATCAATCTCCTACTCAAGCGCTTTCTTCCCCAGACCATGCTTACGGCGGCGGAGATGCTGATCGTCTACGTCATGGTCACCACCTCCACCGTACTTAGCTCGTCGGGCCAGCTCCACTTTCTGGTGCCCACCCTTGTCGCCTCGTTCCACTACGCCACTGATGCCAACGCGTGGGCCTCGACCTTCCATCGCTTCGTCCCATACTGGCTGGCGCAGACCAACCCACAAGTGCTCGATGGCTTTTACAAGGGCAAGACCACGCCACCGTGGGGGCTCTGGGCACCACAGATGCTTGTCTGGATCGGTTTTATCCTGACCCTCACCTTCGCGACCTTCTGTCTGGTCTCGCTCATGCGCCGCCAGTGGGTAGACCGCGAGAAACTCAGCTTCCCGACGGTCGCGCTGCCCCTCGCGATTGTCGAGGCGGGCACGGATGATGGGAAAGGCTCGCTCTTTCGTAATAAGCTCTTCTGGGCCGGACTGCTGATTCCCTTTACGCTCACGCTTATCAATACCCTCGCTCTCAACGACCCGAAGTTCCCTCTCGTCTCGCTCCGCGCCGACACGGACCTGGCGCAAATGCCTGCGATTCTCTCCAGCCCCCCCTGGAATGCGATGGGCCGCACGCCACTCTCGTTCTATCCCTTTGTGATCGGAGTGGCCTATTTTATTCCCGTCGAAGTGACGTTCTCCGGCTGGTTTTTCTTCCTGCTCACACGCATCGAGAACGTGGCTGGGGCGGCATTAAACATAGACGCCGGGATGACGGGCACGCAGCGCGCCACTTTCCCCTTTATCGGGCAGCAAGGCGCAGGCGCATTTCTCGCCCTTGCCCTCGTTCCCCTCTGGCTCGCCCGAAGCTACGTCAAAGAAGTGATCTCGATGGCCTTCGGTGGCCCCAAAGGCGAATTAGACGATAGCGACGAAGCCCTGAGCTATCGCGCCGCCGCGATTGGCTTGCTGGTCTCGGTTGGCCTCATGATCACGTTCTGCGTGGTCGCGGGGATGCAGCCACTCATCGCCACGCTACTCGTTCTTCTGGCGCTCTGCTACATGGTCGCCGCCACCCGTATCCGCGCCGAGACCGGCAATGCCTGGCTCTTTGGCCCCGAGGTGGATGTCAACCACATGCTCACCCGCACCCTCGGAACGGGCCTGCTCACCCCCGCCGACCTCACCGTTCTGGCCTTCATGCGCCCCGTCCTAGGCAACTTCGACATGCGCTGCCTGCCCATGCCCCACCAGCTCGAAGCGCTTAAGATGGCCGATAGTGTCGGGGCCAGCCGCCGCAAGACCTTTGTTGCCATCGCCATCGCCACCGTGATCGGCCTGAGCTCGTCGTTTGCCATCGCCCTGATGCTCTGGCACGGCTACGGCGCGGAGGCAAAGACCGATGCCTGGCGCACGAGCATGGGCCGCCAGCCCTTCGATAATCTCGTCGCCCTGATGCGCAACCCCGCCGCCCCCGATCTACGTGGCCTTGTCGCCATCGGCTTTGGCTTCGCCTTTACGGCCTCCATGATGTTCCTGCGGGCGCGTTTCCTCTGGTGGCCACTGCACCCGGTCGGCTACGCCATGGCCAACACCAACACCATGACCAGCACCTGGCTCCCGTTTCTGATCGCCTGGGGCCTCAAGATCCTCGTCCTGCGCTACGGCGGCGCGGACACCTACAAAAAATTCGCCCCCTTCTTCCTCGGCATGATCGCCGGAGATCTGCTCGGCGGTGGCCTCACGACTGCTTGGGGCGCTCTCTCGGGGATCAATGTCTACCCGATAAACTGGTAGGCGCGGCCGCTACGGCTTCTTCTGCCAGACCCGGACATAGTCCACGACAAAGGCATCGGGGTAGAGAGTGCGGGTCATGTCGGCGGGGTTGTTGGGGTACTCCATGCTCAAGATCAGATATTCCTTGATCTTGGAGATGCCCTGCGTCACCTCGTAGAACTTCAGACCGTCCACGTAGAAAACATACTTCTCGGGGGTCCACTCCAGCCCGAAAGTATGAAAGCCCGTCCCGACTCCCTTAAGGTAGCTCTGCATCCCCCGCGTGGTCTTCTGGTTGGGGCCATACGCCCAGTGGACATTGTGGGAGACAATGTCGGTGCCCAGCTTGCGGAAGCACTCCATGATATCGATCTCCGCCCCAAAGAGAGCCGGATCCTCGCCCTTGGCGATCTCCGTGGACTGAATCCAGAACGCCGCCCACACACCCGGCGACTTCTGCACCTGCGCCCGGCACTCGTAGTAGCCGTAGCGAGCGGAGAATAAGTCTTGCGTCCCCACCGCGCTCCCGAGAAGCTGCTCGCCTTTTTTCTTCGCCCAGAGCCAGAGGTAGCCATCCTTGACCTCCACCGCCTCCTCCGAAACATACGCAAGCGCCCGCGGCCCCGCGCCCCGCACCTTCCACTTGGTCGGATCGAGCTT
>NZ_CBAYMC010000157.1:0-10505 GCF_964826245.1 Armatimonas sp.
AAAAGCAGAGGACGCCAAGCCTGTCGCAAAACCTGAGGCAAAGAAAGCCGAAGTCCCCGATGTGCTGGGTGTCTATGAGTCTGATGAGATCCAGGGAATGCGCATTAAAGGCGAGATGGTCTTTGAGAAGGGCAAGCTGCTCTTAAAGACCGAGGGCCAGCCTGATCTGGAAGTGAAGATCGGCAAGGACGACATGCTCACCACGACGCCTGAGATTCCCGATGTGACCTCCATGAAGCTCACGCGCGACAAAGACGGCAAGGTGATCGGAAGCGTGATCGAGACCGCTCAGGGCAAGCTGAACTTTACCCGCAAGACCTTCCCCAAGCCGGGCGGCGATGCGCCGAAAGCCGAAGCGGCAGCGGGCCTCCCCGATGTGCTGGGCAAGTATGAGGCAGAAGATCCTGCCAGCCCTGTAGCAGAGCTAGAAGTGCTCGCCAAAGAGGGCAAGCTGGTGATTATTGTCGAGGGTCAGCCGGAGATCAGCTTCACACTCGACAAGATGGACAACGTGGTGTCACCCAACTCGCCTGAGGGAATTACCTCCAAGTTCAGCCGTGACAAAGATGGCAAAGTCACGCACCTGATTGCAGAGACGCCCGTCGGCAAGCTCTCGTTTAAGCGCAAGACCTTCCCTAAGCCACCCGTGACGGAGAAAAAAGCGGACAAGCCCAAGACGGCGGACGCTGCCGATCCCATCGCTCGCCTGAAGGCTCTCGAAGGAATCTACACCAGCGACACGCCGGGGCTCCCCACCGTGACCATGCGCATCAAGGACGGCAAGCTCATGATCGAGGCTGACGGCAACCCGACAATCGAGGGGAAGCTCTCGGACAAGGATGAGCTGACCGGCGAGGGGCTGCCCGATGGCTTCACCGTCAAGGTCACCCGCGACAAAGACGGTAAGGTGACGGGCATGAGTATCAGCACTCCCATGGGCGATGCCAAGTTCACCCGTGCGCCGCTGAAATAGATCTCTCCTCCCCTCCCCCAACCTGTCTCCGCAGGGTTGGGAGGAGGGGCCGGGGGAGGAGGGTTTAATGACCAACTTCATCAACGGTGAGTGGGTGGCCAGCCAGAGTGGCGCGATGTTTGCGTCCACCAACCCCGCCAACACGGATCAAACTCTCGGACTCTACGCCCGCTCCGACCAGCACGATGTCGCGCTTGCCGTAGCGGCGGCGAAGGCAGCCTATCCTGCGTGGCGAAAGACTCCGGCTCCGGCGCGGGGGGCGCTGCTCACGAAGATTGGGCGGCTTCTGGAAGAGCGTAAAGAGGCGTTTTCTCAGGCGATGGTCGCGGAGATGGGAAAAGTTCTCGTCGAGGCACGCGGCGATGTGCAAGAAGCTATTGACATGGCGCACTACATGGCCGCGTTTGGGCGGCTCCCCAACGGCAGCGTGGTTCCCTCCGAGCGCCCCGATATCTACTGCTCCGCACGGCGTGTTCCCGTCGGCGTAGTGGGCCTTATCACCCCGTGGAACTTCCCGATTGCCGTCCCGACTTGGAAGATGTTCCCCGCCTTGCTGGCGGGCAACACCGTGGTCTGGAAGCCCGCTGAGGACACGCCGGGCATGGCCGTGATGCTCACGCAATTGCTTGCCGACGCGGGGATTCCCGCAGGCGTCGTGAACCTCGTCACGGGCTACGGCGAAGAGGCGGGCGCGGCCTTGGTGGAGGCCGAGGGCGTTTCCACGATCTCGTTCACCGGCTCCACTTCTGTCGGCAAGCAGATCGCGGGGCGCTGCGGGCAGCTCATGAAGCGAGTGAGCTGCGAGCTAGGCGGCAAGAACGCGATTGTGGTGCTCGATGACGCCGATATCGAGCTGGCGGTCAAGGGCTGCCTCTGGAGCTCGTTTGGCACCGCAGGCCAGCGCTGCACTGCCGCAAGCCGCCTGATTGTGGACAAGAAGATCAAGGCGCACTTCACCGAGCGCTTAGTCGCCGAGACGCTTAAGCTTCGCATGGCACCCGGTGCAGACCCCGATGCCCAGATCGGCCCGGTCGTGAATCGCACACAGCTAGAGCGCATCCATAGCTACATCGCCATTGGCCAGAGCGAGGGTGCTGTCGTGCTCACTGGCGGCATGCCCCTCACGGATGCGCCACTGGACAAAGGTTGCTTCTACGCCCCGACGATCTTCGACAACATGAGCCCGAGTATGCGAATCGCCCAAGAGGAGATCTTCGGCCCGGTCACGGGAATCATCGAAGTGGACGGCCTCGACGACGCCATCGCCATCGCCAACGGCACCGACTATGGTCTCTCACTCTCGCTCTACACCGCCAATCTGCGGCACGGGATGCGGGCCATGGAAGAACTCGAAAGCGGGATCGTCTACATCAACCTGCCCACCAGCGGCGCGGAGATCCAGCTCCCATTTGGCGGCATCAAGAACACCGGCAACGGCCACCGTGAGGCAGGCTGGATGGCGATGGACTGGTGCACCGAGTGGAAAGCCGCCTACATCAACTACGCCGAGGGCAGCGAGCTGGTACGGGCACAGATCGACGTGTGAGATCCCTCCTCCCCCAACCTGCCTCCGCAGGGTTGGCACCCAGAGGGTACCCGGGGGCTGGGGGAGGAGGGTTTGATGAATACAAAACACATCTTAGAGCTCAATCAAGCAGGGTTGCTGGCCGATGTTCTGGGGTTTGAGACCGACGAAGTCGCCGGTCAGACAGCAGGGAGCCATGTCTCGACGCTCTCAGGGCGGGAGTTTGTGGACTTCACGGGTGGGATTGCGGTGCACGCCTGCGGCCACTGCCACCCAAATGTCGTGGCGGCGATTCAGGCGCAAGCCGCACAGGTGCTGCACACGTCGGACACCATGCGCCACGCGCCACAGCTAGAGCTGGCGGACTTTCTACGCGGAAAGCTCGCAAGTGCTGGGGTGGAGAGTGCGGCGTTTGTCTTTATGAACTCCGGCTCTGAGAGCAACGATGGTGCGGCGAAGCTGGCGCTCAAAGTCACAGGGCGCAAGAAGCTCGTGGCGTTTGTGGGGGCGTTTCACGGACGGACGATGCTCTGCTCAGCACTGTCTAGGTCAAAAACGGCGCACTGGCAGTCTCTGGAGCCGTTTCTTACGCCACTCCGCCAGCATATTCTTCACGCCCCCGCCCCGCGCTGCGCCGGTTGCACGATGGACTCTCCAAGCTGCTGTAATGTCGGGCTGGAAGCACTCTTTGCGGAGTATGGTGACGATATTGCTGCTGTCTTCTTCGAAGCGCAGCAGGGCGAGGGTGGCTATCTACCAAGAACGCCCGAGTCGGGCAAGCGCCTGCGGGAGCTCTGCAATAAACACGGCGCACTGCTGATCGCTGATGAGATTCAGGCGGGAATGGGGCGCACCGGGCGCTGGTTTGCCTTCGAGCACCTAGGGATCGTCCCCGATATCGTGGTTTTTGGGAAAGCTGTCGGTGGTGGGATGCCGCTAGCAGGAATCGCGGCCCGTGCGGAGCTTCTCGCCCGCTGGACACCCGGCGAGCACGGCACCACGTTTGGTGGAAACCCGGTCTCATGCGCCGCCGGGCTGGCTGCCATGCGCCTAATGGACGAAGAAGGGCTTGTCGAGCGTGCGGCACGGCTGGGCGAGGAAGTCAAAGCGCGTCTGCGAAAACTCGTCGGCTCTCACGGTGTGGTAGATGTGCGCGGCAATGGCTTCATGCTCGGCATTGAGCTACGCACGCCCGAGGACAAGCCCGACTACGCACGCCTAGATATCCTTAAGGATGCCTGTCGCGAGCAGGACTTGCTCGTGCTCACCTGCGGCGCCAAGCTCGGCGACCCGAAGGCTGACTGCGCCGTAATCCGCCTGATCCCACCCCTCAACACGCCCGAGGATATTCTCTGGCATGGCATCGGGATTGTCGAGCGCGTGATCTCCGCCCCGTAAACGGAGCCCAGACGCCCCATTCCATGAGGCGATCAAGTCCGTGCCGTGACCGTCTCCTGGCCCCAGCGTGTGGCGTTCTGATAGTCCACCGTGCCATTCGCATCGGTTTTATAGCCACAGCGGCGGATCAGCTCATCGGCGGGCAAGAACGCATCGCCAGTAACTTTGAGCTTAGCAGTAAGCTTTTTCTCTAGGTCTGCCTGGACGGACTTCAGCGCGGGGTCGTTGACGCGATTGGTTTGTTGGTACGGGTCTTGCTCGTTGTCATAGAGGAGCCAGGGGCCGTTTAGGTCGCGGACATAGGTATAGCGAGCGGTGCGGACGCCTCGGTACTCGCGGCCTCCACTCTTGCGTACCCACTCCCCAAACGGGGCAGCGCAGAGAATCAGCGCCGCGTCATCGTCCCACTTGCGCTTGCCCTGCACCACGGAGGCTAGGTTACGCCCCTCCACGGTCTTGGGAACGGGGATTTCACAGAGCCCGAGGAGTGTCGGCATCAGATCGGGCGTGCTGATTGGGCCGTTTATGGTGCGTGCTTTCCCACCGGGGAGCCGGATTAAGAGTGGCACGCGGATGGACTCATCCCAAGGCTTTTGCTTTTTCAGCATGCCGTGGGAGTGCAGCATATCACCGTGATCGGATGTATAGACAAAGATGGTATTTTCGAGCTGCCCACTGGCCTTGAGTGCCGCGAGGAGCTTGCCCATGCACTGATCCAGCGCGTCAATGTGGGCGTAGTAGCCTGCATAGGTGCTCTTTGCCGCCGTGCGACTGGCCTCAGGGACATTGGGCCGAAATGTTAGTGTCTTGCCGTCATAGTGCTCCAAGAGATCTTCGGGGCACATGCGATATGGGTCGTGCGGTGGGCCAAATGAGAGGCAGAGCAGAAACGGCGTGTCTTTGGGCTGGCTTTTCACGTAGTCGATGGCCTCATCGGTCTGGGCGTAGGCATCGTAGCCGGGCCAGGTGCGTTTTTTAAGCTCGTCGCTCGCGTAGTACTCGGAGTGCTTATAGTTATGGGTGCACTCTAAAACGCGCCAGTGCTCAAAGCCTTGCCGTCGCTCTTTCGGGATTGGCTGATCACGGCCCGTGCCGTCTACGTGCCACTTCCCGATCCACGCCGTGTTGTAGCCTGCCTGTCCAAATGTCTGCGCCAGCGATGTGGCCTTTGTATTGAGCCTGAGGTCGTTGAGAAACAGCCCATGCGTAAGGGGATACTGGCCCGTGAGAAAGCTCGCACGCCAGGGAGAGCAGACGGGCATATTCGCGACGGCATGAGTGAAGTGCACACTCTCTGCCGCTAAACCATCTAAGTTTGGCGTCTTGACCTCTTTATTGCCCACGTAGCCGTGGTCACACCAGCGCCACTGGTCGGAGAACACAAAGACAACGTTTTTTTTCATTCGGGTCTTAAAACAATCCCTTCAATGCGATTTTGGATCAGAAACGGCTGGGCCATCATCAGCCGCCGTGCCACGTGCTGAGCCTCCGGCGTTGTTTCAATCCAGAGCACGCGGTAGCCCAGCATAGCAAGGCGTAGTGCTTCTTGGCCCCCCTCCACTTCAATTAAAGGCGGATTCAACGGATCGTCCAGTGCTGGCCACATTTCACCTAGTATACAACCCTCGCTATGATAATCGTCTTTTTGTTAAATCCCCCTAAACTCACCAGGAAAATTCGCCGACCATTCACATTGATAAAGGATATTTTGGATGGCGAATGTCAGAACCTGCCTTGAAGAGGTAATGAAACTAGAGGGGATTACCGGCGCAGTGTTGGTAGATCTCAAGAGCGGCAAGATGCTCGGGATTGTGGGAGATACCCCCAATCTCGACATTGAAGCCGCTGCCAACGCGGACTTGGTAAAAGCCAAGTTCAAAGTGCTCTCCTCTCTGGATAGCAAAGAAACGGTTGAAGATATTGTGATCACCCTTGGACAGCGCTATCAGCTCTTGCGTTGCCTTGGCGGTGCGCAGGGCTTGATGCTCTATCTCAATATGCATCGCCAGCTCGCAAACCTAGCGAATGTACGCCTCAAACTCAGCCAGCTTGAAGCGGAGCTGGTGATCTAAAGGAATCTCTTAGAAATGATTAAAGCAATAGTGCGAAAGGTGTGTGCCTAGAATGGCTGACTTGATTGGAATCATTGGCCTCGGAACGGGGGCTGCATTTGGTGTCGGGGGCCTGATGAGCTTTCTCAAGGGGAAGCAGCTTATGGCGGATGCCAACCGCGTGCGTTCGCGAAAATCCGCCAAAGAGAGTGAGAGCGAGGTAAGGCTGCGCGACCTTGAGCAGCAGTTTACGACCCGCGAGAAAAGCTTTCGGCAAGAGCTCGACGAGACAGACCGTCGCCTAAGAGAAGCAGATCAGCGTGCCGAGGCTCTCACCCAAGACCTTGCCACTCAAGTCGCTCGCGTGGGTAGCCTGGAGAGTCTCCAAAACACACTAGATGAGCAGAAAAAGCAGCACGAAGCTGAAAGGCTTAAGCTGAGCACGGCGCTGGAAGCCGCTCTTGCCCAAGGCTCTGGTGGCACCCCCGAAGAAGTCAGTGCGCTCCAGGAGCAGCTTGACGAGACCCGAAGCAAGCTCAAGGATATCGAGGCCAAGTCTGCCGATGCCGAAGCCCAGCTTTTAAAAGCGGAGACGCAGGCCGAGCAGCGCCTGAATAAGCTCACGCAGATGTCCGAGAAGCTGGCGCTGGAGCTCAAACAAACCAAGGACGCACTTGCAGCGGCGGAGAGTAGCACGGGCAGCGATCCCGCCTCGTCCTCCTCCCTCTCAGGCTCCGATGTCTTTCTCAGCGCCCTTGTGGAGTCGTCGTACGATGCGGTCTGTGTGATGGACGAGCACGGGAAGATCATTACCTGGAACCGCGCTGCCGAGGGAATCTACGGCTACGATAGTGCCAGTGCCCTGGGAATGCCAGCGAGCCTATTGGTCGCTCACGACAGCCGTGAGAGCTTCCAAAAAGCCATTAATCTACTCGAAGGCTCACAGCATCCCCGCGCTCTGGATATCTACGGTGTCCGTCGGGACGGCAGTGCGTTCCCCGTGGAGGTGGTTCTGGCAACCTGGCAAGACGATGTCACGGGCGAGAAACGCTCCGTTGTGGTGACCCACGATGTCTCCGAGCGCCGCCAAGCGGAGGCCATGCGCCGCGATAAAGAGGCCGCCGAAGAAGCCAACCGTGCCAAGAGCCAGTTCCTGGCCAACATGAGCCACGAGCTACGTACCCCGCTCAACGCCATCATCGGCTTCTCTGAGATCCTCCACGACCGCACTTTTGGTGAGCTGACTCCCAAACAAGAGCGCTATGTCGGCAATATTCTCTCGTCGGGGCGGCATCTCTTGCAGCTGATCAACGACATTCTGGACCTCTCCAAGATCGAGGCGGGCCGTGTCCAGCTAGAGTATGCCGCGTTCTCGCCGCTCACGGCAGTGCGAACCGTGGATAACTTGGTGAAGGCACTGCTCCAGAAGAAAAATATCACGCTGGAAGTCGAGGGAGGCACCAGCTTGCCACCGCTTATCGCCGATCAGGCCAAGTTCAAGCAAGTTCTCTATAACTTAATCTCCAACGCCATCAAGTTCACTCCCGAGAACGGCAATGTTATGGTCGCGCTCTCCACGGCAGGCAATGGCACACTTCTCCAAGTGGATGTCAAAGACACGGGTATTGGCATCAAGCAAGAGGATCAAGATCGTATCTTCCGCGAGTTTGAACAAGTGGATAACTCCTACTCTCGTCAGCAGCAGGGCACCGGTCTTGGGCTGGCGCTGGTCAAGAAGTTTATCGAGATGCACGGTGGACGGATCTGGGTCAGCTCCGGGGGCGAGGGTAAGGGAAGCACCTTTAGCTTCACCGTTCCCTTTAGCCCAGAGGGCTCGGGGCCTAGCCCGGAGCGTGGCCGTACGACGCGAACCCCAAAGGCAGAGCCAGCTGTATCCGCAAACGCAAAGCCGATGGCCCTCGTGGTGGAAAGTCACGCAGCCTCGGCAGAGCTACTCACCCACCGGCTCCAAGAAGGCGGCTACGATGTGGCAAGGGCCAGCAATGGGAAAGCGGCACTCACTCTCGCCCAGGAGCTCAAGCCCAGCGTGATCACCCTGGAAGTCGAGCTAGAGGGGGAAGATGGCTGGGAGGTTCTTCGTCAGCTCAAGGCCGACGAGACCCTCAAGAGCATCCCCATCGTCGTGGTCTCGGAGACGAAAGACTCGGAGCGTGTTCATGCACTAGGGGCTGCTGCGTCTGTGGCCAAGCCTGTGGAGGCGGAGACACTCTTGCGCACCCTCACCGATGTGCGTATGCGCCCCCTCACCGATGTGCGCCAAGGGCCAAGCTCCCAAGCGGCTCCTGCAGCCCGTCCCCGCCGTGGGAGGAGTGAGCGTGCAGCCGCATAACCCGTGCCAGTCTCTGGCCCAACGAAACGAGACGGAGAAAGATCGTGTCTGAAAAAAAGATACTGGTTGTGGAAGACAATCCCGTCAATATGGAGCTGGTAACCGATCTTCTGGAAGTGGCAGGCTTTGACTTTGTCAGCGCCATGACCGCGGAAGAAGGCATCCGACTCGCCGAAAAAGAGCTTCCTAATCTCATCCTGATGGACATTCAGTTGCCCGGAATGGATGGCTTAGAGGCGACCCAGCTCCTGAAGCAAAACCCGAAGACACGGCACATTACCATTGTCGCTCTCACGGCACACGCCATGAAGGGTGACGAGGAGCGGGCGCTGGCGGTGGGCTGTATTGGCTATATCACCAAGCCCATCAATACCCGGACATTCCCGAACTTAGTCAAGGAGTTTTCCGAGTCCGCCCTTGAAGCCCCGATGCTCCTAGACACCCTAGACGAGCCTCTGGTACTGGTAGTCCATGGACAAGAGCCACACGCTCCCACGACTCTTCTGGCGATGGATGAAGCGCCTCTGATGATGGAGATGGAGGCAAGCGGCAATGAGTCGTTCCTAACCCTCATGACCGAGAGCAGTGCCCCCGTGGTGCTGGAGCTCGTGAGCATGGTGGAGGTGGAAGGCGCACCGCTGGAGCCCATCTTACTTAACTTCGAGGAGCTTGAGCAAAGCAGCGTTCCGCCTCTGGAGCTTGTCTCCGAAGACTCTGTGCTGCCTCTGGAGCGGGTTCAGATACCCGAGCCTGCACCCGCTCCACTCACTGCCCCTGAGGTGAAGATTCCACGACCGACAGCTCCCCTACCCAGCAAGCGCCGTAAGCGTGGGCTGAGCTTTGCCACAGCGACTAACACCCCCACCAAGCTCTTAGTGGTAGATGACGATGAGATCAACCGGGAGATGCTCTCAGCGATGCTGCGCACGCTGGGCTACGACTCAGACTTGGTGAGCAGCGGCCCTGAGGCACTGGAGAAGCTCAACACAAACTACGACATGGTTCTCCTGGACTACATGATGCCCTCGATGGATGGGGTCGAGGTTTGCAAGCGCATCCGTGAGGAGTCCCGCTTCAACGATATCCCGATCGTGATGGTGACGGCGCTCTCCAGCAAAGAGGACCGCCTCCGCGCCGTGGAAGCGGGTGCCAATGACTGGATCTGCAAGCCCGTGGACCGCACCGAGCTTCAGGTGCGTGTGGCATCGCTCCTGAAGATGAAACGCGCTCAAGACGACCTCAAGAAGCACCAGAAAAGCCTGGAAGAGACCGTCCGGAGCCGCACTTCTGAGCTACGCAATGCCATGGAAGAGGTCAAGGAGTCCCAAGAGACCGCACGCCGCGCCGCACTGGATGCGATGCAGCGCATGGCCTACACCGCCGAGTTCCGTGAGGGACCGACCGCCGCCGCGCACATCCGTGCTGTGGGTCAGTACAGCAGTGTTCTGGCGCGGGCCATGGGCCTGAACGACGATGCCGCAGAGCTTCTGCTCTACGCCAGCCAGGTGCACGATATCGGCCTGCTCGCCATTGAGGACAGCATTGTCAACAAGAAGAGCAAGCGCGACGAGTACGAAGAGTCGGTCTACCGCCAGCACGCGATTCTGGGAGCACGTCTGCTCTCCGGGTCACCGTCGGAGCTGCTACGCGCCGCCGAGCTGATCGCCCTCTCGCACCACGAGCGCTGGGATGGCCGAGGCTACCCACAGGCTCTGGAAGGGAACGAGATCCCCCTCTATGGCCGGATAGTCGCTCTGGCGGATCACTTCGACCAGTGGACCAGCTACAACCATAAAAAGCGTGCGCTTACCAACGAGGAAGCCAAGAAGAAGCTCAAAGAAGAATCGGGCAAGACCTTCGATCCCACCCTTGTCGAAGCCGCTCTGAAGAACTTTGATGAGCTTGTCGAGTGGCAGCGCCGCTTCCGCCGTGCGGAGGAGCCGCCAGACGACCTACCGATCAGCGCGATCTCCTACGCCGTTTGAGAGAAGCATAAAGACTACCACCCCTGCCCCGCCGGAAAACTCCGACGGGGCTTTTTCGTAAGCGGTACTTCGTCATGCCGGGATGATCTCCGTCCATACTCTCATGGGTGGCGCGTCGCTCTTGCTCACTTCTCAGCATTGCGAACTTTCGCCTTGCCGAAGAGCTTGATTTCCAACTGTTCCCAGAACTTAGGATTTGTGACCACTAATTTGGAAGCGAGTC
>NZ_CBAYMC010000158.1:0-10393 GCF_964826245.1 Armatimonas sp.
GGGTTGAGGCGACGCAGGAGCGCCTCTAGCTCAAGGAGCGTTGCCTCTTCCACTAAGTCGCACTTGTTGAGTAGCAGCGTGTCGGCAAACTCGACTTGCTCGATGAGTAAGTCCGAGATCGTGCGGTCGTCGGCTTCGTGGGCGGCCAGCGCGTGCTCGGCCAGATAGTCCGCGGCGAGAAAGTCCTGCCGAAAGCGCAGCGCATCCACGACCGTCACCATGGAGTCGAGTCGGGCAATATCGCCCAGTGTCACGCCCAGCTCATCCGCGAACGTAAACGTCTCCGCCACGGGCAGCGGCTCGGAGATTCCCGTGGACTCGATCACCAGTGCGTCAAAGCGGCCCTCGCGTGCAAGCTTGCCCACTTCAATCAGCAGGTCTTCCCGGAGCGTGCAGCAGATACAGCCATTGGTCAGCTCTACCAGTTTCTCTTCGGTGCGCACCAGCTTGCCATCTATATTGACCTCGCTCATGTCGTTGACCAGTACGGCCACACGGCGGCCCTCACGGTTAGCAAGGATATGGTTGAGAAGCGTCGTCTTTCCGGCCCCCAGAAAGCCAGAAAGCACCGTTACGGGAAGGGAGTTGGTCATTTTTTTTGTTTTATCGTTTTCTTAGCCCACCACTGGAGCGCTCCCGTGACGGCCAGCACCACGGGGACAAGGCCAAGTAGCACCCAGAGGACGCGGGTGGCCATGCCGCCGATCAGACCAAAGTGCACAGGAATCGCCCACTGGATCAGCTTTCGGCCCAGCGGCCACTTTCTAGAGTCGTCGATGCGGAGTACTTTCCCGGTGAAGGGGTCTACTGCGATCTCAACGCGGTCACGGGTCTGATTCCAGTTCTCCCACTCTTTTCGCACCACCAGCGGCTCGGTGGGCTTCTTAGGGAAGTTCACGCGCTGGATACGCCCATCGGTAGCCTTGTCCGCAATCTCCACCAGCGTATCGAGGGGAAGCGGGGTCGTGCCCAGGGCGACTTTTACAGGGGCTTCTTTTTGCACCCCCGTGAGGCCGTAGACGATGCGCTCACTGGGCTCTTTGAAGGCGAAGACTATCGCGGTCAGGGTAAAGGCGAGCATCAGACCCAGCGGGTAGACCCCAAAGACGTTGTGCAGGTCGTGGGTGAGGACACGGGGGCCTCGGCCTTTGCGGACACTCAGGCGAACGCGCCACTGGGAGCGAATCGTCGGCCACCAGATCCAGAGGCCACTCAAGAGCACCAGGGTGAGCAAGATCGCGCCCCAGCCATTGACGCTCCACCCAAGCTGCCCCATCGCCAGATAGAAGTGCAGGTAGCACAGAAAGCCATAGAATGTCCCGCCACGAGTGCGCTCCCCGACGATCTGTCCGGTGTAGGGGCTGAGATAGGTGTAGCGCTGGCTCCAGCCGGTCTCGCTCTGGCGGATATTGTAGGTTCCCTCTGGCGTGCGCGGGTAGCTGATGTAGCCCACTTTTTGCTCGGGGTAGCGCTCGCGGAAGCCCTCCAGTACTTTGGAGAGCGGCAGAGGCGCTCCTTGCGGCACGACGCGCAGCACCTCGGCCTCGCGCCACTGGTCTACCTCACGGCCAAAGACCAGGAGGCTCCCGGTGAGTCCTAGAAACGCAAAGTAGAGCGCAAGAGCAAGCCCTAGCCAGAGATGGAGCTTACCCAACGCGCGACGGAGCTTCTTTTTCACTTCGTCGCCGCAAAGAGCTCGTCGGTAGCCATGCTCTGGTCCTCATCGAGATCCCCGACATTGTTGGCGCGTAACACGGCAAGCTGGGCGGCGCTGTTACGCTCGCTGGTAGCACGGAAGAAGGGACGCTTAACCGTCACGTGCCCATCCACCCAGAGAATGCTCCCCATGCCGTTGTGGCGGCCATGAAAACGCGGACGGTGGTAGGTGGGCGGGTCGAGAAAGTCCGTGCTGGTGATGGCCGTCCCTGCGCTATTGAGCGTCGCCGAGTCCGCTAAGAGAACCGTTCGGGCGGGCTCGGTGACCCGCGCGAGGCTGATCGAGAAGATATGGTCGAAGAAGCGATCCTGCCAGCGATCCGGCACTCCATCGCAGAGGTAGCGGTAGTTGTAGGAGTAGCCTGTGTAGGTTCCCGCCACGGCCCCGACGGGCTGGAACGTCGGGCAGGCGACAATCGCGACGCCCTTCATGTAGGGAAAGAGCAGCCCCTCGGGAGCAACCCGCGTGCCATTTGGGGCAAGCCCCGTCCACCAGTAGCGGATCCACTCGGTGCGCGTCCCACTGGCGGGAAATGCGCCGGTGCGGTAGGGAACTACCAGCTCGTCGTAGTCCTGGGAGTACATCACCGAGGCCATCCCGATCTGGCGTAGATTGCTCATACAGACTGTCTGGCGTGCTTTCTCCCGTGCCTGGGCAAATACAGGGAAGAGAATCGCGGCAAGAATTGCAATAATAGCAATCACAACTAAAAGCTCGATAAGCGTGAAGGCTTTTCGTAGATGCAAGGGAAGAAAAAAAGAAAAACTCATGGCGTTGCCTTTCCAAAGCTTGGGGGAGTTCTCTCCCCCAGCAATCGCCATTATACTGAAAGCAAATTCTTATTGCAATAAAATTGCAAAGTATTAAAACGGGCCGTGCTCCCACGGTCCCCAGATCGCCAGCGTGACTCCGGGGAGCTGGAGGTTCACAAAGAGCGTCTGGCCGTCGGGGGCGAAGCAGGCTCCGGCGAACTCGCTGTCTTCAAGGCCGGGGTAGACATTGCGGGCGAAGTTGAATATCTCGCCTTTAGCCGTGAGGCCACGCAGGTAGCAGTCCCCGCCGTAGGTGTCTTCGCAGAGCACGAGGCCGCCACGCGGGGTGACACAGAGATTATCCGGGTTCCATAAGACACTCTTGGACTTGGACTCAAAGAGCAAGACCAGCTCGCCTTTGTCTGCGCCTTGGGGCTGGTAGCGCCAGACCTGACCTAGGCTCTTATCCCCGCCCGTCGTGGCATTAAGATAGACATAGCCATTGCCCCACCAGCAGCCCTCCAGCCGCGCAAACGTCGCGCCGCCTTTGGCTTTCCCCGCCTCATAGACCGCCAGCGGGTTGGTGGAAGCGGCGGCGGGATCGGGATCGTCAATCTCGATCCAGCGACACGCGAGCGGCTCACCCACAGTCTGTTTTTTACGAAGATCGGCCTGCGGCTTTCCCTCAATGACCAGCATCTGGAGCCGCCCGCCTTCGATAAGTTGTCCGGGCTTGGTGGGCAAGAAGCGATAGAAGCCCGCGCTGGTGCGGTCTTCCGTCTCGTAGATAATCCCGGTGGCCGGGTCGACAGCAATCGCCTCGTGCACAAAGCGGCCCATGGCTTTGAGCGGCACAGGCATCACCGGTGTGTCGCTGGCAGCGGGCACCTCGAAGATATAGCCATGCTCTTTCTCAAAGCCGCCGATGACTTTGCCTTTATCGTCTTTGCCGAGCGTCGGGCCGAGCGTGGTCTCCTCACACGAGAGCCAGCTTCCCCAGGGCGTGACGCCGCCCGCACAGTTGGTATGGGTTCCCGCGAGGCTCACATGGCTCTCGATCAGCTCACGGCTAACGGGGTCTACAGTAAGCGTGGTGACACCGCCTCCCGCGCTGGTGTCATAGGCGTGCTCGTCTTGGAGAATCGCGGTACCAGGGCGCGCTTTGGTGTAAGGGATCTCATGGTTGCGCACCAGCCGAATCTTCTCTTTTACCAGGAAGGCTCCCATACCATCGTGGTGGGTGGGAGTCAGTCGACCATCGGTCATACGCGTCTTCTGTTGGCCAAGCACGTTGTAGGAGAAGCCCTCGGGAAGCTCTAAGATAACCTCACCCGTATTCTGTGCCGCGGTGGGAAGGAGCTTGCTGTAGCCCTCGACGACGGCGCTACGGTCTAGCTCTCCAAGTCCACGTGTCACCAAGCCCGTCAGACCGGCACCCGCCCCCAGAAGTAGTGTACGACGATTCATGCCTTTTAGCATACCTTCTTATTGTCGTGCATTGTGCAAGCGATGATTAAGAAAATGAGAAAAAGCGACCGTGATTCCCCCGAAAACCACGAGTAGAATGCCCCCTGTACCTTCTGCCTCCTCGACAAAGCGCCCGGAGATCAGCAGAACTAGGCCTAGTGTCAAGAGAGAGAGGGCGAGTTTTTTACGGTGCCGTTTATACCCTCGTGTCAGGGAGGCAATTCCAAGACCTGCGGTGGCTCCCACAAGCAGCCACTCCAAGCGCTCATCTTGCAAAAAGAGCGGAAGTGTACTCAAAAACAGCGGCATCAGGGCGCAGTGTACTGCGCAGGCAAGAGAGGCCATCATGCCTAATTGGTCAAGATTACGGGAGAAGGAAACAGCCATAGGATTTGAGAAAGGTATCACATCACGGCTTCATTTGCAAGTCATTTGCATTATTACTTCCCGGTAAAGAGACCTTCGTCTTTGAGGAGCTTGGTGCAGGTGGAGTCATCCACGAACTGTGTAAGGCCCTCTCGTGCGGCCTGAATTGCTCTCTCTCGCTGGCCTAAGTCACGGTAGGACAGAACTCGCCAGCGGATACAGTCCTGCCATGCCGTCACTTCTTCCTCACTCAGAGTTTTCAGATCCTTGTGTCTCAGGTTAGCGAGGCCCCTCTCCGCATGAGCCACCGCCTCGGCGTGACGCTTTTCTTGGCCCTTGAGTAGTAAGAAGGCAAACGTGGCCTCGATCTCGATGCTCTCTGGGTTGTTGCGCTGCCCCTCTGCGAGGAATGCCAGAGCCTCTTCCAGTGCTTTTTTCTCGCGTGCCATCATCACCGCTCCGGTGGTGTAGCCCTGAATAAACTTCGGGTTGCTCCAGGTCATCAGGCGGAAGAGGGGGAGCGCCTCGCGGGGGTCTTTATGGCTATGGGCTCCCATGGTGGAGAAAGGCTTGATGTCGCGCTCGATATCGCCTAAGATGCCGCGCCAGTCGCCACTCTTGCTGGGAACAATCGTGGTTTCGTCGGTGTGTTCTCGGTGGCCTGCCTCGGAAGCGCCATTGCGGACACGCTCGGCGGAGTCGCGCTCTTTTTCTTCTTTTGTCAGGCCACGCATGTCCACGCCCCGGTGGAGGTACTTATCCACCTTGAGCCAGAGAAAGTCCGATATGCTGGAGCGAAACTGTCCAAAAAGCGAGGCGGAGGCCACTTGCTCCAGCTTCTCTTGCTGCGCGGTACTCATCGCGGTGGGAGCGGCGAGATCGGGGCGAGCGCGGGTAGCAAGCTGGGAGCTGAGGCCCATACCCGTAGCGCAGAGCGCCAGCACGGTCAGTTCTAGCTTCACTAGAGAGCCTGCTTTCGGAAGCGCAGGGTGCCCAGGGCCAGGCAGATCGCGCTGTGAACGATAGCGTAGCCGAAGAGAAAGAGTATGGTGGAGCCCATCACGGGGGTCCAGCCGTAGCTGACTTTCTTGGAGAGATCGAAGAGATCAAGCTGGGGGAGCACGAAGTACGCACCGCTGAGCACGCCCTGCCCAATCGTCCCCGCCGTCCCATGGAGCAACTTGACTGCCGTGGCAAATGTAGACGAGCCTGCTGCCAGCAAGAGCGCCATCGTCACCGTGGCCTGCGGCGTGAGAAAGACCGAGAGCGCCATTGTCAGTGCGCAGATCAGCAGCAGAGAGAGAAAGCGCAACCAGAGATACTGACCAAAGATCGCCCCCACTTTTAGCCCAAAGCAGGCCAGCGCTCCCCAGCCAATCAGCGCAAAGAGCAGCAGTGCGAACGTCGAGAGCACCACAGCTCCGAGGTACTTGCCAAAGATCAGATCGAAACGAGTGATGGGCCGTGCGAGCAGAGGGTAGACCGTGCGGCGGCTAATTTCTTCGGGGAGCTGACGGGCAGCAAAGAGCACGGCAAGCACCATGGAGAGCAGATTGACCACGGTCAGCGTCACATCTTTGAGGAACATCTCCAAGCCAGCGACCCCGAACTTGCCCACCAGTGCGGCGGCGGAGATCATCAAAACGGCAAGGATCACCGAGACCCAGAGGTCTTTTCGGCGGAGTGATTCGAGGCAGGAAGCAAAGGCCAGTGCGCCCCAGACGGTTAGCTTAAACTTCATATTTTTACGCGGCTTTCTGAATCGTGGTGACAAAATAATCTTCGAGGGGGGAGCCAATCCCTGAGCGCAGGGTAGCGTCCATCTGGCGCTCGTCTATGCAGCGGCCTTTCTCGATCAGCACAACCCGATCACAGAGCTGGGCGACTTCATCAAGCTCGTGCGATGAGAAAAAGATCGTCGTGCCACGCTCGCGCACCTCGGCGAGGAGCTCGCGCAGGTGCCGTCGGCCAATAGGATCCACGCCACTGGTCACTTCATCGAGCACGAGTAAGTCCGGGCTCCCGAGTAGCGCCTGCGCGATCCCGAGGCGCTGCTGCATGCCCTTGGAGAAGGTCTTAAGCTGCCGCTTCTCGCAGCCCTCCAGCCCGACTCGCTGGAGCAGCTCATAGGACTCACGCTGGAGTGCTTTTCCTCCCAGCTTCTGGAGCTTGCCATAGAGCCAGAGCGTCTCCAGCGGTGTGAGAAACGGGTAGTAGAGCGCCACCTCGGGTAGGTACCCGATGCGCTGCTTGGCGGCCGGAGTTCCCGCCGTCTGCCCAAAGACCCGAACCGTCCCCGATTCGGGAGCGAGAAAGCCTAAAATGGCCTTGATGGTTGAGGACTTCCCTGCTCCATTGGGGCCCAGAAATCCAACCACTTCACCCGGGGCTACGGAGAGTGAGAGATCATGAACGACGCGGCGGGTGGGCTGAAAGGCACGGGTCTGGTATGAAACGCAGAGCCCTTCAATCCAAAGAGCAGCCGAGGTTGCAGTTTGCATACTGGTAGTATTGCCAATATGCAAGTCCATCATTAGAGCAATTTGATTGCGATTGATTCAATCTGTCAAAACTTAGCATTCTCGGGAGCGCACTCACCCTTCGCATTGGTGAACCAATCGCGGAGTAGCGCCACGATACCGGGCTTGCCAGGGCCAACAAACCTCTCACGGCGCTTTTTGTACTCGGCGAGAATCCGTCCCGCCTTTGCCTTGAGCTGCCGGTCTTCGTCGGTCTCAGGGGCACCTTTGGGAACGGCATAGACAAAGCTGCCGGTCTCACGACCAAACGTCGGGATCTGGCGGAAGTCGCGCGGGGTGATCTTTTTGGTCACGGCGTACTCTTCCTGCCCCGCCACAAAAAAGTCCACGGCGCTCTTGGGATAGCCGTAGAGATAGCCCAGCCCTCGGTTGCGCGATGCGCCTTCAAGATGCTCCACCGTGAGCGCGATCTCCAGCGGATCGGCGCTCGGAGTGGCTCCTAGAGGTGCAAAGTAGCTCTCGTAGGTGCGGGTGAGCGTACTCACAGCAGGGCGAGAGAAAGCCACGGCTTCGGCGTAGCGCTTGCCGCTATTGACCGTATGAAAGACCAGTAAATCGCAGCGCAGGTTGGGGCCACAGTGGAGTGCCCCAAGCACTTGCCGCAGCTCTTCCAGCTTGGCCGTGTCAGGCTTTTCCGCCGAGAAAGTGAGGCTCACAAAGCCCCCCGACATCGGCTTCATGCCTCCGATAACCGTGTAGAGCCCCTCCGAGTCAAGGAGCTTGAGGAGTACTTCCTCGGCTCTGGGACGTAGCACAGCGGGCAGGCGCTCGATGGGAAAACACTCCGAGGGAAAGAGCGCTTGTGCCCGTGTCGAAGTGGGAAAAAGTGCGAGGAGCGCTGCCAGCAAAAAAGTTCGTCGTCTCATAGGCCCGTGGTCTTATCCAGTGCAAAGAATCGGTTGTACTCTACCAGACGCGGGTCGCTGGCGGTGATCGTCGCGGGCATCGCGACTGGGGAGAGCTCTCCGACATTGCGAGCGCGACGGTTGTCGTTGATCGCGGCGGAGCCTGTGGGGCGGAACTGGGGACGCGCGACTGCCACATGTCCATCCGCCCAGAGCACGCACGACGTATTGCCGGAGTGTCGCCCGTGCACGCGCGGCGAGAGGCTACTGGCACCACCACTATCTACCACTGCACCTGCCGCGTTGCGTGTCCAGTTCGGCGAGATGAAAAATGACTTGGTCAGCGCTGCCGGGTTTACGGCATTGACTGCATCGAGCATCAGCATCGTGTTAGCAGGCTCTTGAAAAGCCGCAAGGCTCACCGTGATGGGATTCGTCGGCGTGGGTTGCACAAAAACCAGCGAGTTTGTGCCGTAGGCCGGGACAAGCGCTCCATTGACCCAGTTAAACGGCGTCGGGATGTCTTTTCCGACGGGGCAGTCCTGGATCTGGACATTTTTCATGTACGGCTGGATCAGCCCCTCTTCGCGGCGATAGGTCAGGGGGCTTGTCGGCAGGGTCACCCCGTGCCACCACACCGTCCCACCACCGACACGGGGTAGCAGATAGGGCACCATCGTCTCATCGTAGTCTTGGACATACATCAAGACAGCAAGCCCGATCTGCTTGAGATTGGAGATATTGCTCGCCTGCCGTGCCTTGGCCCGAGCCTGGGCAAACACAGGAAAGAGAATGGCAGCTAAGATCGCAATAATGGCAATAACGACAAGAAGCTCAATCAGAGTAAAGGCTTTTTTCATGGATTTCCTCTCTCAAAAAAAACCGCCCCGGCAAGAGGCTGAAAAGTGCCGGGGCGGGTGTGATCGCTATTTTTTTCCCACACAGAGTAACTCACACCATCAATTTATCACAATTCATGAACAAATGCAACTAAATTGCATAATCTTAGCCGCCAAAGAGACGCTGGAACATCCAGACGAGCCCCGCTCCGGCGATCAGCCCCGAGAGCATGAGCTGGATGCTCTTCCAGTTCATGCTGGAGCCGCGCCGCTTCTCTGTGTCTTTTCGCCAGAGCAGAAGGAGTGGGAAAGCAAGGCAGCAGATCAGAACCTGTGCGGTCTCGACACCCAAGTTAAACGAGAGCAGGCTCCAGATCAGCGCACTCCCCTCGGGCAGGCCCATGTCCTTTAGGTTGCCAGCAAAGGCGAAGCCATGGATAAAGCCGAAGCCTGTTGCTACCCAGAAGCGCTTCTTAAACTCGCTCTCTTTACGCAGACCGATAATATTTTCGACTCCCACAAAGACAATCGAGAGAGCCACAATCACATCCACGAGGCGAGCAGGAAAGCTTAAGACTCCCAGGGTGGTCAGCACTAGAGTGACGGAGTGAGCAATCGTAAAGCCCGTGAGGGTCTTAATAATGGACTTAAAGCTTGTGGTGGCCAGCAAGAAGGCAAAGATAAAGAGCATATGATCGGGGCCAGTGAAGATATGCTCCATACCCGAGATCAGAAACTGCTGGACATTGCGCATCAGGTTGGTCGCCATGTCCGCGGGGTTAATCGTGGCCTGGTTTCCGGTTTTAAGGCGCTGCGTGGTGCCCCCGGCGACAATCATGGTCTCGGCGTTGGGCAGGTAGTCAAAGAGTGTGTTGGTGATCTTGAGCACCTGAGTCTGCCCCGAGGTGCGCGGGTAGCGCATCGAGAGGGTGAAACGGGAGCGCGTGACATCAAGGCTATTGTCGTAGCGGACTTGGGTGAGCTCGCCGGGCCAAGGCTGGCCTGCCTGCTCCAGCTTGAAGCCGCCATTGATGTAGCCCTCCAGCTTCTTCTGGAAGTCGGCGGGGAAAGTCCCATCGGGGTTGCGGCGCTCATCACCGAGCGTCACACTAGGGATCTGGGTGATGTCCTGAACATTGCCCACGAACTCGATATAGAGAAACTTCTCCTGAGGCCGGAGCTTGGCCACGACGGCTTCCACCTGCATCGGGTGAGCCAGCACAGGTGCTACAAAGATCAAGAGGCAAAAAAGGCAGAATAGGCGTAGGGATTTCATACAAGTAAGCTTTCAGAGAGGGATTTGCAGGGGATCGTGGCCCTGTCGTGCCTGGGCTTCAAGCTGGCCAGGAGGAAAGCGATGCAGGTGGCCATCGGCGCAGACCGTGAGAAAGCCCCCGGAGTGCCGCGTGAGCGCCAGATCGCTCTGGAGCATCTCAAGTAGCTTGCCCGGAAAACGCTGCCAGGCCCGGTTGTGGATATGATCGCCGCGAGAGTCCGTCCCACTGGCAGCGCTCTGCTCCAACAGAAGAAGGGTGTGGGCCGGCTTGCTGAGCCGCTCGACACCCACCGCAGGCTCATACGTAACCTCAGAGTCGCCTCCTGCATCGTGGGAACCGGCGAACTCTCCCAGTAGGTTCTCGTTCCAGGCATAGCTCGTCCCCCCTTGGGCGCGACGAGCACTGGCAAGTGGATCGCTAGGGCAGACCCGCAGCGCTTGGAGAGCACCGTAGGGCATGAGCGTGGTTCCCCAAGAGGAGCTCCTGCTTGAGTGACTCGTGAGGGGGAGCATTCCCTCATGGTCTGCCGCGTACTGAAGCACAGCGCTGCTAAGCTGACGTAGGTTGCTGGCGCAGGCACTCTGCTGAGC
>NZ_CBAYMC010000159.1:0-10287 GCF_964826245.1 Armatimonas sp.
TCCCGGTCCATGCGGTCCACCATCGCCGCGTGGATCGCCATCTTGGTGGCTTGAAACGCCTTCTGGTCGGCAGTTAATGTGTCCCAGGCAACGGGCCGATTGACTTCGCTTGGGCCAAGCTTCTTGATGGCATCGGGGAAAGCATAAGGCGGCCCGACCTCGCGCTCGATTGTGGAGAGCTTGCTTGCCCCGATCCCTAGCGTTTGCTGTTTTTTGTAGCGCACCTCACGTAGCGCGTCCCAGCCTTGAATATACGCATCTTTGTAGCGGGCAATGTCCTCGGGGAGTGCTTGAACGGGGAAATGCGGCGATGTGAAGGCGAGATAGGTGAAAAACGGCTGTGATTTAAACTGCGCCTCGTGCTCCTTGAGGCACTTAATGGCGTGATCGGCGATATAGGTCGTGGAGTAGTAGCCGCTCTTCGGATCCATCTCCGGCAGCGGCTTGTCGTCCTCGGTGTGCTCCTTGGCGGCAAAGTACCTGTCGTGATCTTGGAGGCTGTAGCTGTGGTCAAACCCATTTTGCAGCGGCTTGCCATCAATGTGCCACTTCCCTGAGTGATAGGACCGGTAGCCGAGGTTGTGTAGTCGGGTCGAGAGCAGCGGTGCCCAGTTTGGGCGCACGCCACCGTTGCCGCTCTTCACGCCGGGCACCGTGTCGCGGCGCACCTGCTGGGCGTAGTAGCCTGTGAGAAGCCCCGCTCTTGAGGGCCAGCAGCGCGCGGTGTTGTAGAACTGGGTAAAGCGCAGGCCGTTTTTGGCGAGCGTGTCCAAGTTCGGAGTCTGGATCTCGGAGCCGTAGCAACCTAGATCCGACCAGCCCATGTCATCGGCGAGGATCAGCACGACGTTGGGTTTCTTCACGGTATCCATAGTAACTTTCTCCTTGTTGAGCCGGGTTGCCAGGCGCTTTAGGTACTCATTGGCGCTGTCGTCTTTGAGCGTGCGCTCCACCCACGACATCGGAATCGTATCGAGGGCACTGAGCTGCATGAGGGTATTGACCGCGAGCTGTGCGACATACTCCTCGCTGGTTTCATCAAGCTCCTCCGCGATCATCTCTTTTGCGGTTGGTTCGGTGCTCAGTAGGGAGATCGCATGAAGCGCGGTGATGCGCACGGTGGGCGACGCCTCCATCTTGAGCAGCAGCAGCGTGAGGGGCTCTTTCGCCGCTTTGGCCTCCTTGCCCAGCGCGACACAGCCCAGCGTACCCCAGTAGCGGAGCACGGGGTGCGGGGATTCGAGTGCCTTGATCAGCGCCGGCAGGTTCTTAGGGTCGCGCGCCGATGCCAGAAACGCAAGGTCCAGCACTTGCTGAAGCGGGAAAGTGGCGCTGTTGACGTAGCCATGGATCGTGCTCTTTCCCACCAGCTCGGCGTACATCGGCTCTGGGACGAGGGCGGTGTCGCGCACCTCGGTCATGATCTTCTTGAGCTGCTCACGCATCGCTGCCAGCCGCTTTGCCTGCACGGGGTCACGGGCGAGGTTTTTCAGCTCCCAGGGATCGCTCTGCGTGTCGAAGAGCTCCTCACTCGCCTCGGCAGGCTCCCAGAGCGCTTTGTGGTAGCCCGTGAGCTTGCCCTCTTGCCAGGCCTTCTGCCACGCGGCCCAGCCGGGAATCTCCAGCTGGTAGTAGCTGTAGGGAGCCGACGGCAGAAAGGGCATGAAGCGCCGAATATACCGAAAACGCCCATCGGTGAGGGCGCGACGCATGCCGTAGAGCTCATCAAAGCGGTCGGCGTAGAGAAAAACAGTGCTGTTGGGTTTGGGAGCGACGCGCTCGGTGCCTAGGAATGCCCGGCCCTGCATCTGCGCTGGTTTCCGCAGGCCACAGAGCGAGAGAAGAGTCGGGGCAAAGTCTACAAACGAGACCAGCTCGCTCGTGCGCTGGCCGGGGGCAAACGGCGCAAGATGCTGCCACTTCTTAGGCACATGAACCAGCAAGGGGACGTGCACGCCCGTGTCTTCCAAATAGCGCTTGCCGCGTGGTGTCGGGCCGCCGTGGTCGGCGTAGTAGAACACAATCGTGTTCTCCGCCTGCCCGCTCTTCTCCAGCTCATCGAGGCGCGCCCCGACTTGCTTGTCCATCGCCGTGATCGTGTCGTGGTAGATCGCCCAGTCCGAGCGCAGCTCGGGCAAGTCCGGCACGTAAGGCGGCAGAAATAACGTCTTGGGATCGAGGCGCGGCGTCTCTGGGATAAGCCCTTTCTCGCGGTTGTTCTTAACCTTGGTGGGGAAGAGGTTGCTCTCGTGGCTGATCTCGATATTGAAGACCGCAAAAAACGGCTTGCCCGCGGGGCGATTTCGGTAGTGCGCCTGGTTCGACGACACATTCCAGAGCGCGTTATCGTTGCCCTTAAAGTTGTAGTCCGTCTTAGCGTTGTTGGTGCAGTAGTAGCCCTGCTCTCTCAGATACGACACATAGGGCTTGAAGATCTCCGTGGGGATGGCATGGCGCGAGCGCATGTTCTGCGTCCCCATGGTCGGGGAGTAGGCTCCCATCAGCAGTGTCGCCCGCGCCACCGCACAGACCGGGGCATTGGCGTAGGCTTTCTCAAACAGCACGCTCGTCTTTGCCAGGGCATCAAGGCGTGGCGTCTGCGCTTCTTTGTTGCCGTAGCACCCCAACCACTGCGCCGCGTTATCCTCACTGACAATCCATAAAATATTGGGGCGCTCCGGTGCCCGTCCCTGCGCCCCCCCCACCCCCCTGGCCCCCGCCGGGCGGGGGGACATGACGGTTAGTAGCGCCAGGGCTAGGAACAAACCGAAGCGTTTTTGCTGGTCACTCTGAAACATTCAAACTCTCCTTAGAGGCTCTCGCGGTGGTCGGTCAGTGCTGTCTGAAGGGTCTTCAGGAGCGCGTCGCGGAGGGTGGGGTTGGTGTCGGCGAGGTTTTCGGTGCTGTCGAGGTCTTTAGTCATATCATAGAGGGCGATGTCGGTGAAGCCAGGATTTTTAGGGTCTTTGGTGCGCCGGGCGATCAGGCGATGCGTGGCAGTACGAACCGTGACGGCATCTTGCCAGTAGCTGATCGCCGAGTCGCGGACAGTACGCTGTTTCCCGGTGAGCACAGGGGCGAAGCTCTTGCCATCGAGCGGATAGTGGGTCTGGGTGAAGCGAGGTTGGCAGAGCTCGGTGAGAGTTGGGTAGAGGTCGTCGTTCTCGATGAGCGCATCGCTGACCTTCCCTGTGGGGCCGACTCCGGGGGCGCGGACGATCAGCGTGCTCCGAACCGCGCGCTCGAAGGGGCTGTGCTTGCCCCAGATCTGCTGCTCGCCTAGGTGCCAGCCATGGTCGCCCCAGACCACGACAATCGTGTTTTTATCGAGCCCTTCGGCCTTCAGCGCATCGAGCACCTTACCCACTTGCCGGTCGGTGTAGCGGATGCAGGCAAGATAGGCTCGCCGCGCCGTGCGTGCCGCGTCGTCGTCGAGCGGCTGCTTTTTTGCGAACGGCAGGCTGTACTTGTAGAACTCCGCGCTGGGGTGCCAGTAGGGCGCGGCGGGCTTGAGCGGGGAGTTTGGCAGAGGGATCGGCTTGCCCTCGAACGCGTCCCAGTCCTGCTTGGGCGCGACAAAGGGCAGGTGCGGTTTGAAGAACCCCAGACCCAGGAAGAACGGCTTACCGGAGCTTTTGAAGCCCTTGAGCTGGGCAATGGCTTCTTTTGCCATTTGGCCGTCGGGGAGATCGTCGTCGTTCTTGGCCGTGAACTCCATCAGAGCGTTGTGCCCTTGGCCGTCCTCGCGGTGCTTGCCACTCTCGTAGGCGAAGAAGATTCCCCAGCCGCGCTGCCACGCGCCAAACGGGGTCGGGAGCGCATCCCAGGCGTTTGGCAGCTCCGGGCGCCCGTCGCCCGTGCCGTTGTAGGCGTAGACCCGACCATCGGCGGTGTGGGAGATTTTCCCGATATTGACGGTCTGGTAGCCGCTACGCCGGAAAAGCTCGGGCATGGTCTGCGCACCCGGAAGCTGCGTCGGACTTAGCGCCACCTTGCCTTGATACAGTGCCTCATTGCTTGCTGTTACGCCAGAGTGTGACGGCGAGCGCCCCGTCAGCAGCGCATACCGCGATGCCCCGCACGTGGGGACGACCGCGTACTGGCGGCTAAAGGCCATCCCCGATTGGGCGAGTCGATCCAGGTTCGGCGACTGCGCTTCTTTGACGCCGTAGCACCCCAGCTCGGGCCGGAGATCGTCTACGGCGATGAAGAGGACGTTGTACCGGTTGGTTTCCCCCCTAACCCCCGCCGGGCGGGGGGACAATGCGGTTCCCAGAAGGGCTAGGCCAATCAGGGCGAGCTTCACGGCCGGGTCGCTCCGATACCGCGGATTTTCTCCAGCGTCGCGGCCATGGCGGCAACGCGCTCGGGGAATTTTGTGGCGACATTGGTGGTCTCGCCGGGGTCGCTCGCGAGGTCGTAGAGCTGGCGGCCGTTTTTGATGAACTTCCAGCTTCCCACGCGCAGGGTCAGGGTTCCGGCATGCTCCACCAGGGCGGTGCGGCCCGTTTTTGACTCGCCCAAGAGGGCCGCTAAGATATTCTCGCTATCGGGGGCGGTGCGCTTGTCGTAGCTCTGGCCCGTGAGGGCGGCAAACGAGGCGAGGAAATCCACTTGGCAGACCAGCGCCTCGGAGACGCCGGGCTTGACACGTGCGGGCCAGCGGACGAGAAACGGGACGCGTGTCCCCCCCTCAAACAGACTGTACTTGCCACCGCGCCACGGCCCCGCGGGCTTGTGGTCGCCTAGTTTTTCCACCGCACCATCTTTGTAGCCATCGTCGAGCACGGGGCCGTTGTCGCTGGAAAAGAGGATGAGCGTGTTTTTGGTGAGCTTGAGCTTGTCGAGTGTCTTCAGAAGCTCCCCGACGCACCAGTCTAGCTCGGCAATGGCATCGCCGCGTGGGCCCATCGAGGTCTTGCCGACAAAGCGCTGGTGGGGAACTCTGGGGACATGGATATCGTGGGTATTGAAGGAGAGAAAGAATGGGCGGGCTTTGTTGTTCTCGATGAACGCGACGGCTTTTTTCGTAAACACATCCGCCATGTCTTCGTCGATCCAGCGTGCGGACTTGCCGCCCTTCATGTAGCCGATCCGCCCGATCCCATTGACCACAGCTTGATTGTGCCCCTGGCTCCAGTCCACCTGCAGGCCCGCGCGATCTCGGACGCCGTCGAGCTCACCCTCGTAGTTTTCCTTGGTGTAGCGCACTTGGATCGGGTCGGTCTTGGTCAGGCCGACCACCTGCTCGTTCTCGATATAGACACACGGGACGCGGTCACCGGTCGCGGCCATGAGGAAGTGATAGCCAAAGCCGACTTGATTCGGGCCAGGGGCGATCCGCTCGTTCCAGTCCGGCCCGCCGGTCGCGCCGAGGCCCAGGTGCCACTTTCCGACAATCCCCGTGGCATAGCCCGCTTTCTGGAGCACCGACGCCACGGTCGTGCGGCCCGGCTCAACAATCAGCGCCGCATTGCCAGGGAGCACCCCCGTGCCCGGCTTGCGCCAGGCGTACTCCCCCGTGAGCAAGGCGTAGCGCGACGGCGTGCACGTCGCCGACGGCGCGTGGGCATCGGTAAAGCGCAGTCCCTCACGGGCAATACGGTCAATATTTGGCGTCTTGACGGATCTTGCGCCGTAGCAACCCACATCACCAAAGCCTAGGTCGTCGGTGTAGATCAGGATAATGCTGGGCTGGGTGGCTTGCCTACTTCCCTTGTTTGATAAACTCATCGCGGCTCAGCTTCCCATCGTTGTTGGTATCGAACTTCTTAAAGCGCTCTTTTGCTTGCTCTGGGTCGGCTTGGTTGGCCATGAACTCGTCGTAGGTCAGCTGGTCGTCCTTGTTGGTATCTTTCCGGTTGAAGAGCGCCACCCGATCCGATGCGGCTTTTTGCGGTGTCTTGGCGTTCTTGGTGGTGGGAACGGGGGCACCCAAGCCCGCGTAGGCCGCATCAAGCTCCTTGGTCAGCTCCGCGATCACAGCGGCGTTCTCGGGCTTGGCGGCCACATTGACGCTCTCTTTCGGGTCGTTTTTCTCGTCATAGAGCTCCGTCGCGACCGTCGCGCCGCTTGTGCGATCCCGCCAGAGTGTTAAGCGCCAGCGGGTGTCGCGGGCGCTGTAGCCCATCACCGGCTTGCCCTCGGCACTGCGTGGGTACTGGCTGATCGCCACTTTTCGGACACGGGCACTGGGGTTATCAAGGACGGGCTTGAGGCTCTTGCCATCCAGGCCCGTCGGCTTCGTCAGTCCCGCTAGGTCGGCTAGGGTGGGGTAGATATCCACAAACTCCGCCAGAGCCGGGGTGGTCTTGCCCGCTTGGGTCATCCCCGGAGCACTGAAAATCAGCGGAGCGTGGGTGGCGCGCTCGAAGTTGGTGTGCTTGTGCCAGAGTCCATGGTCGCCTAGCTGCCAGCCATGGTCGCCCCAGAGGACAATAATCGTGTTTTTATCGAGCCCCTCGGCCTTGAGCGTGTCGAGGAGCTTTCCGACTTGGGCGTCCATGTAGCTAATGGCGGCGTAGTAGCCGTGGCGTAGCTCACGGGAGATGGTGGGGGAGAGGGGGTTGCCGGCGGGAATATTGCCGTAGCCGTGAAGCTCGCCGTTGTCGTGGCCCGCAAATTTTGGGGCACCCTCGGGGAGCGTGTCGCTATCGCCCTCGGGGATCTTGGCGGGATCGTAGAGATCCCAGTACTTTTTGGGGGAGACAAAGGGCAGGTGCGGCTTGACAAACCCAACGGCGAGAAAGAAAGGCTGCCCCGATTTTTTATAGCCCTTGAGTCGGGAGATCGCCTCAGCGGCCACGGCTCCATCGGGGAGGGCTTCTTCGGGCTTGTCGGTGGCCAGGTAGGCGTGGCTCTTGGTGGTCTCCAGCTCTTTTGTCTTGGGCGTCCAGTGCGGGACGCTCCACGATGGCGCATCGTCGTAGCCGCCGTGGTAGATCTTGCCCAGCCCTGCGGCATGGTAGCCATTGTTCTTAAAGTACTGTGGCAGAGTGACCACATCAGGGAGGGCGGTGCGGAAGTGTGTCACCAAGTCCCATACTTTTGTGGCGTCGGGCCGTCGTCCCGTGAGAAGTGAGCTGCGCGAGGGCGAACACACCGCTTGCTGGCAGTAGGCCTGCTGGAAAACCATGCCCGATTTGGCAAGACGATCTATGTTGGGCGACTTGATGACCGTGTTGCCGTAACAGCCCAGCTCGGGCCGGAGATCATCCACCGCGATAAAGAGCACGTTGGGGCGCTCCTTGGGAGCCTGTGCCAGCACGGGAGCGGATAGGGCAAAAAGCGATGCGACCCCTCCGAGCAAGCTCAGACCGAAGAAAAGTGAGTTTTTCATAGTGCCTCTGAGCGGCAGGATACACGCAAGGGGTAAAATGCGCAACATGCTACGTCAGCCACTTGCCACGGATCTTCCTGCGTTTCTCGATGCTCTTGATGAAGTCTGTCTCTGGTTGCCTAAGAGCGCCTCGCCCAAGGCACTTGAGGGCCAGTTTCGAGTGCGTCTCGCCGGGCAGCCTCTTGCCGTCGTTGCGGTGAAAGGTGGCGAGAGAGCTCCCGTGAAGCCAGACCCTGGCCGCGTGGTTCTGGCCGGGACATTTCAGAAGTCTCTTGGTGGGCAGGAGTGGAACCCGAGCGGTAAAGAGACGCAACTGACGCGCCTGAGTGACGGGCGCTTTGAGCTGGTTGTCAAGCTCCCCGCAGGCTCGCACGCCTACAAGCTCACCCGAGGCGGCACCTGGGACGAGAACTATGGCATGGACTTTACGCCCGGTGGCGCAAACCTCATGTTGGTTCTTAAAAAGCCGACCCTGGTGCGCTTTGTAGCCGATTTTTCGAAAAAGACACTCAAGAACTCTGTCGAGAACTCTCGCGATGTGCCGCCCCCAATGTCCCTTCCTGCTCCTCCACAAGCCCACACCGACGACATGAGCTACCAGTCGTTTCGCCTCACGCTCGCACGGAAGCTGACAGCAGGTGAGATCCTACAGCCTCTTCAGGTTCAATTTCAGGCCCAGCCCTGGCGCACGGTCTATATCCGCGAGGCGCTCTCCGATCCTTTGTTTTACTATGCTCCGTCGGACTTGGGAGCACGCTGGAGTCGTACCCAGACCGTCTTCAAGCTCTGGAGCCCGGTGGCAACGCAAGTGACTCTGATCCTAGGCACCCAGCGCCTCCCGATGGTGCGGGGCGGCTCCGGGGTCTGGCAGGTCGCGGCGCTAGGTGACTGGCATGGCGCGCCCTACCACTTCGAGCTGGTTTCCTACGGCCAGAAGCGCCGCGCCGCCGATCTCTACGGGGTTGCGGCCACTGCCGACTCGTCGCGCTCGATTGTCGTAGATCTCTCGCGCACCAACCCGCCGGGCTGGCCTGCGCCTCGGCCTTTCGTGGGCAAGAAACCCACCGATGCGGTTCTCTACGAGCTGCACCTGCGCGACTTTACCATCCATCCCTCCAGCGGCGTCCGCCCGGAGTGGCGCGGTAAGTATCTGGGACTCACACAGAAAGTAGACTATCTGGCACAGCTCGGGATCACCCACGTGCATCTCTTGCCTTTCCAGGACTTCAACGCTGCCCACTCGGAAAACTACAACTGGGGCTACGAGACATCGCTGTTTAATGTCCCTGAGGAGCAATACGCCACGCGGCCACACGGCGATCCGATTGGTCACTTGCGGGAAGTGAAGCAGCTGGTGCAAGCGCTCCACACACGCGGAATCGGGGTGGTGATGGACGTGGTCTACAACCACACGGTTCCCAGCCAGGGGGCACTCTCGGCGTTCTGGGAGAGTGTCCCTTACTACTACTTCCGTAGCAACGACAAAGGCGAGCTTCTCAATGAGTCCGGGGTTGGCAATGCCCTCCACGATGAGCGGCCCATGGTGCGGAAGTTTGTCCGTGAGAGCCTGGCCTACTGGAGCCGGGAGTTCAAGATAGATGGGTTTCGGTTTGACTTGCTCGGCATGTTTACCAAAGCAACTGTCGCGGAGCTTTGCCAGGAGATTCGACGCCAGAACCCTTCCGCGGTGATCTACGGCGAGCCTTGGACGGGGGGTGGCCCCCTGCGTTTTGGGAAAGGCGACCAAAAAGGACTCGCGGTGGCGGTCTTCAACGACCACTTTCGCAATGCCCTGCGCGGCGACCTAGATGGCTCTCAGCCCGGCTTTGCGCTGGGAGGCAAGACCGCTGCCGCCACGCTGGAGTCGCTTCTGGGCGGCTCGCTCTCGGACTTTGCGGCTTCTCCCACTGAGACGGTCAACTATGTCTCTGCCCACGACAATGCGACGTTCTGGGATAAAGTTGCCCTCAGCCTTCCCCGTGAGCCAGAGCTTCACCACGCGGCGGTCAAGCTCGCCCACGCGAGCGTGCTGCTGGCGCAGGGCATTCCGTTTCTGGAAGGCGGTGTGGAGCTGGGGCGCACCAAGGGCGGGAATCCAAACTCCTACAACGCGGGGGATAGGGCCAATCAGTTTGACTGGCGACGAGGCGCAGAGTTTGAGGACGTTCGTGCCTACATGGCAGGGCTGATTCGGTTACGACGCGCTCACCCCGCCTTTCGTCTGAGCACGGCGGAGCAGGTCAAGCGCACCCTGACCTTTCTTCCCCATGCCAGTGGGGCGGCATTTCGGCTCAACGGAGGGCGGGTGGGGGACTCCTGGCAGCAGGTGCTGGTGGTGCTCCATGGCAGCAAGAAGCCGGGAACTTTCACGCTTCCGCCAGGGTTGTGGAAGAAGGCAGTGGATCATCAGCGGGCGGGAATTCAGAGCCTTGGTGTGTTTCGAGGCCGTGCGGTGCTAGCGTCACTCTCCGCCAGCGTGTTCTTTCAAGATTGATCGTGAGAATGGTAAAATTTATCGTGAAAAATCGTTTCGTTTGGATGCTAAGCGCCTCGCTGGTGCTCTGGGGCGGCACGGTGCTCGCCGATGCAACAAAGCCAGTCGGGCGACGGGCAACTGCTTCGATTCCCTACGCCGGGAAGCGTGCCACAGCCGTGGTCTTTACGGGCGTCTCCTGCCCGATTGCGAATCGTCACGCGCCGGAGCTGGCAGCGCTGGCAAAGTCGGCGAGAGCCCGTGGTGGGCAGCTTGTTCTTGTCTACAGCAACCCCGGCGATCAGGCGGAGGCTATGACACATGCAAAGAAGTATGGCCTGAGCGATGCCACGGTGCTGCTTGACTCCAATCAAGCGATCAAAGCTTCTCTGGGTGCAAAAGTCACGCCGCATGCGTTTGTGCTCAATGCAGAGGGCAAGGTGCTCTACCAGGGCCGCATCAGCGACGATGGGGG
>NZ_CBAYMC010000160.1:0-10242 GCF_964826245.1 Armatimonas sp.
GACGCCGCCGCGGAAAAAATCCTCGCCGACGCAAGAGCGCTCGAAGCCGCCGGAGTTTTCAGTCTCGTCATCGAAGGCGTCCCCGCGAGCCTAGGCAAGCGCATCACCGAAGCACTCAGCATTCCGACTATCGGGATCGGCGCGGGGCCAGACTGTGACGGCCAAGTGCTCGTCCTCCATGATCTACTTGGCTTCACCGAGAAGCCCCCGAAGTTCGCCCGTGCCTTCGGCGAAGTCGCCCATGCCTCCGTTGCTGCGCTCCGTGCCTACGACGAAGCCGTCAAAGCCAGCACATTCCCTGCCGCAAAGGAGAGCTACACGTGACGATCTTTCATACCCCTGCCGAGTGGCGAGAACTCCGCCCCCAAAACACCACCATCGGGTTTGTCCCGACCATGGGAGCGCTCCACGAAGGGCACTTGGCCCTGGTAAAGACTGCGCTGGCGCAGTGCGAGCACGCTGTGGTGAGTATCTATGTGAATCCCACACAGTTCAACAACCCAGAAGACTTTGAAAAATACCCGAAGACGTTCCACGACGACTGCCAAATGCTCGAAGCCATCGGCTGTGGCTTTGTCTTTGCCCCCACCTATGAGACGCTCTACCCCGATGGCTACCGCTACCGCGTGACGGAGAATCTAACCAGCACACTCCTTGAGGGCGCACACCGCCCCGGCCACTTTGAGGGCATGCTCACCGTGGTGCTGAAGCTTTTGAATTGTATCCAGGCCGACGCGGCGTTCTTTGGCGAAAAAGACTTTCAGCAGCTTCTCTTGGTGAAAGAGATGACCGAGTCGCTCCAACATCCCACCAAGATCGTCCCCTGCCCCACAATCCGCGAGCCCGATGGCCTCGCCATGAGCAGCCGCAACCGCCGCCTGACTCCCGCGCAGCGCGCTCTTGCCGCAAAGTGGGCACAGACTCTCGCCGATCTCTCCCTCACCTGCGATGAAGCAACACAAAAGCTCGAAGCGCTCGGCTTCACCGTCGATTACATCGCCGAGCACTGGGGCCGCCGCCTCGGTGCCGTCCACACGCCCCCCCTCGATAATGGCCCCATCGTGCGGCTAATTGATAACGTGGCCCTCCTCCCCCCTTCCCAACCTGCCTCCGCAGGGTTGGCACCCAGAGGGTACCCGGGGGCTGGGGGAGGAGGGTCATGAACATTCTCTTCCAGCTCTCCGGCTCCATCGCCTGCTACAAAGCCTGCACGGTGATTTCGCGGCTTGCACAGTCGGGCCACAGCGTGCAGTGCGTCGCCAGCGAGTCCGCACTGAAGTTTATCGGGGCGGCGACTCTGGAGGGGCTTTCCGGCAAAGCACTGCTCACGGATACCTTTGCGCCGGGGCGCTGGATGGAGCATATCGAGCTCAACCGCTGGGCGGATATCTCGGTGCTCTGCCCGGCGACGGCAAATCGCCTCAATAAAATGGCCGCCGGTGTCGCCGACGATCTGCTGGGAAATCTCTGGCTGACCCATGACTTTACCAAGCCGCTCTTTGTCGCCCCGGCCATGAACACAAAGATGTGGACCCACCCGATTACCCAAGAGTCTCTCCAAAAGCTAGAGAGCCTCGGCGTGAAAATCCTGCGCCCTGAGGCGGGCAACCTCGCGTGTGGCGATGTCGGGGAGGGACGCTTGATGGAGCCCGAGGAGCTTCTGAAGGCGATCTTAAAATGAGAGTTCTGGTGACTTCGGGCGGGACGCGGGAGCCCCTTGATGGCGTCCGGGTGATTGCCAACTCCAGCACCGGTGCGACAGGCGCAGCCCTCGCCGATGCATTTTGGCAGGCAGGGTTCACGGTGACACTCGTGCGAGCAAAGCACTCCGTCGCGCCAGAATGCCCCGTGCAGGAGCGCTTTTTCGTCACCGTCGCGGATTTAGACGCTGCCTGCTATGCGCTTCTTTCCCACGAGCACTTCGATTTAGCCATCCACGCCGCCGCCGTCAGTGATTTCGTGGTGGAGTCTGTAACCGTAGACGCAGTCCGCTATCCCGCGCCGCTGTCCGGCAAACTTAGCTCTGCACAAAAACTCTCCGTTGAGCTAGTGCCGGGTAAGAAAATCCTCCCTGAGCTCAAGGGCTATAGCCAAAACCCGACCCTGAAATTAGTGGGCTTCAAGCTTACCGATGGCGCAAGCGACGAGGAAATTCGTCAAGCCGTTGCCAAAGTGCTGGCCGCAGGAGCCGATCTCGTCGTCCAAAACGATCAGCAGACTATGGCAACAACCCGCGCCGTGCTCTGGGATTCCCATGGCCCCGGAAAGCCCCTTCCCACTCTCTTAACGCTCTGCGACGCACTTGTCGGGTATGCTAAAGCGCTATGACCATTCCGATGCTCTACTCCAAGCTCCATCGCGCCACCGTGACCGGAGCAGAACTCCACTACGAAGGCTCTATCGCGATTGACACAACGCTCATCGCTGCGGCGAAGCTGCGCCCGCTCCAGCAAGTCGAGATCTACAACATCAACAACGGTGAGCGCTTCGCCACCTACGTGATCGCAGGCTCACCCGGCGAGGTCTCACTTAACGGCGCAGCCGCACGACGCGTCCAGAAAGGCGACTTATTGATCCTCTGCGCCTACTGCCAAGTAGCGCTTGATGATGCAAGTACGCATACAGCCCAGATTGTCTTGCTGGGCGAGGGCAATGTGATCGAGAAGACCTTCGAGCAGTGAGCTACTTGGTCGGGCTGGCGGGCAGTGTCGCGGCGGGAAAGAGCACGCTAGCGGCGCAGCTTGCAGAAAAAGAGCAGGCGCTTGGCAAGACCGTGGAAGTCGTCTCCACCGATGGTTTTCTCCTCCCCAACGCGGAGCTAGAGCGTCGGGGCTTGCTAGCACGCAAAGGCTTCCCTGAGAGCTACGATACGGCGGCATTTGCAGCGTTTTTAGAGGCCCTTCGCACGGGTGAGCCCGCCATAGTTCCCCTCTACTCCCACCAGACCTACGATATTCGGTCTGGTGAGTATCGAGAAGTCATTGGCCCAGACGTGGTGATTATTGAGGGAATCAATGCGCTCCAGCCCCTATTCACACAGGGAAAGCTCGACCGTAAGATCTACCTACATGCCGAGGAGCCCGATCTGTTCGGTTGGTATCGCGAGCGGCTTTTGCGGCTCCGTGACACGGCCCGCACCGATCCCAGCTCGTATTTTGTGCGCTTTCTGGCGCTCACAGAGGCGCAGTGGGAGACACGGATCAAGACGATCTGGGAGACGGTGAATCTCCCGAATCTGCGTGAGCATATTCTACCGACCCGCGACCTCGCCGACCAGGTGCTGGTGAAAGGGCCGGATCATGTCATCATGAACCAGCCCTCGACGCGTTTCTTACTCTGAGTCGGAGGTACCGGAAGGGCGGGCTCCACGGAAGCGCCGACGCCTGCCACCACGGGGAGCGATCGGTATGGCTTCCGTGGAATCCAAGCCACTTCCTTCCGAGTTGAGGAACTCCTCAACGGGAGGTAGCTCCCCTTCCAGAGGAGCCTCCGAGAGAGGTAGGAGCTCTTCCAGAGAGGGGCGGCGGACGGGCTCGGCCTCGGGAGCCAGCTCAGCCTCAGCGACGTCTGCCTCTTGCTCCGAAGGGCGACGGTCACGGCCGCCTCTGCCACGCCGTCGCCGCCCAAGTCGCTCGCTGGCCCCGACATCTGGCAGAGCCTGGGAGAGATCAGCGGGCAGCTCAATGACGGATAGAGCAGGCTCATCCGGCGCTAGATCACCCTCTTGACTGAGCTGCTGTGGTAGCTCAGCCAGTGCGGCCTGGAACATCGCCTCATCTTCGGCAGAGATAGACTCCACTCCCAGGGCGGACGGAGTCTCAAAAACAAAGGGCGGAGTGGGTGTAGGAAGCTCGCTTACGGTCAGACCGGCAGGTGCCCCGATCGGCTCTGCACCGAAGCGCTCTGCCTCCGCCGTCGGGCCAAAGTAGAGAAGACGCGTCCCATTGACCGGCATCGAAAGCCGTGCCCCACGTCCGTCACGAGCCAGGGTCTCCCCGTAGACAAAGTCATGAAGAACCGAGTCCTCCGGGAGATAGACCGTGGTTCCACCACCGGGTGCGGAGTGCAAGCAGAGCATCCCGTCGCCCACCCAGGCCACATCATCATCGGCGGCGTAGATTGGAACCCCTGCTTGGCGGTAGAGACCACGCAGCAGAGCTTGGGTTAAGACAGGCTCCCCGATAAACACGGACTGCCAGCGCGGATGCTTGCGCACTGCCAAAGACCCATTGCCGTTTCCGTACTCCGCCACCACCTGGGCACGGGAGTCCGAGACCGTCAGCGTGGGGTTCACCCGCACTTCATCGCCCAGTTTCTGGCCACGAAGTGCTTCTGTAAGAGGCAGGCGTGCATCCGAGAACACGCGACTTCCGAGCTTGGAGGCAAACGGCTGGAACTTCAGGTGCATACCAAAGACCTCCGCCTGCTCCGTAAGGCTCTCCTCACGAACACCGGGCGTAAAGATCCAGGCCAGTGTCCGCCCGTCTTCCTGCCAGCGCTCCCGAATCGCCGCGCGCACGGCAGGCTCGATTCGGAAAGCATTCAGGAAGATCAGGAGCCGCGGGCTCTCCGGGAAGTTCTTACGAAGCAGATCCGACTGGAGGTAGAACCCAACCCGTGCCCCCGAGCGCAAGAGCACATCACGTTGCTCTGAGATCAGCTTCTCGAGGAGGCGCTCATCACGGACATCGAAGAAGCTCGCCTCATCCACGATCACGGCAACATCGGGGTCGGCGTTCGCACGAACCCGAGGGTTGCGTCGGCGGGTGGCGTAGAGCTCCGCGATCTCGCGCAGTCCTCCCAGAAACTCCCAGGTCTCGCGATCATCGAGCCAGCCCTCGCCCCAGAGATCCATGTAGGAAATCCCCGCACCATGGGCTAAAGCCGCTCCAAAGTTGCGGACATGCACCGCGCGAGTCCCCTCCACGGTTGGGACATGCGGGTTGTAAGTATCGGGCGTCGTACCACTGGCAAGAAATGTCTTGGTATCGTCTTCGAGGATGCAGAGCTTCCCCGCAAGTGCCACGGACTCAATCGGAAGCGGGAGCGGCGCGGAGCCACCAGGAAGCCGTCCATTGTAAGAGAGTGGTGCCGTCAGAATATCCACGTGAGGCGAGGCCAGAACTTCAGCAAGGGCCAGGTGCCCCGAGCTCGTGCGCGCCAGCTCAAGCGTATAACCGCAGCTCACCGCCACCGCGCTTCGTCCCCCTGAGGACTCTTTGACGGCCTTTGCAAGGCGATTGATCACCTCGGCGACACGCTCACTCATGAAGCGATGAAAGTCGGACCACTGCGCCTCTTTCGGACTAAGGAACACGCCCGGCCCCGCAGGAATCGGCCAGGTCGGAATCTGTGCGGTCTCAAAGGAGACGGTACCACTGTACCAAGCGGCTCGAAAGGCGACCACGGAGTTCTTGTAGCGCGTGCGTAGCCAAGCGCGAAACGCGGCAACATTGGCATCGGAGAGGTCGTAGCCCACTCCTTTTTCGTGAAGCCACTCGCCGTGCTCTAAGTAGAAGCCAAAGACGCGGCTGGCGTGTGGCCCCTGGGCAACGTGCTCGACGGCGGCGCGGAGTGCCTCTTCGGCCTCGCCTTCCCAGAAGAGGCGTGACCCTATAGAGACATCGCCTTGCTCGCCACTGGCATAGCGCACCAGCTCACCCGGATTCTGCCGTGCCCACGAGGCGGGCGGCGAGAAGATCAGGCGGGGCAGCACCAGGGCCTCGGGAGCATTCTCTGCCACAAAGCCAATCACGCTGTCTAGTAAGTCAAAGCGGCGCTCACCGGAGCGTGTCTTCCAGGGCAGGTGGCACAGCACCGTAAACAGGCGCACACCCGCTTCGTAGGCAAAGCGAATCTGCCGCTGGGCAACGGGGAGAAACTCCTCCCCCATCTCGGTATTGACGAAGCAGAGCATCGGGAGCCGTGGCTCGCCGCCAATGAGGAGCTCGGCAACGCCCTTGCGTACCGCGACTTTGGTCTCCACAAGATTGGCAAGAACATCGGCGGCGAGAGGGACATAGACAGGAGGCAGCGGCTCCGCGACAACGGGCGCGATGAGTCCTGCGATGGGCGGTGGCAAGAGCGCGGCGACAACGGCGACCGGGGGACGGCGCTGACGACCACGAATGCGGCGAGAGTCCGGCTCGGGCGTGGGCGTTAGCTCAGGCTCCTCAACCGGCGGCGCATACACGCGCGGCTCATCACCGGAGACCATCAGAGTGGGCGCGGCAACCGTGCGAGTTCGACGCAGCCCACGTGTACGCCGCGACTTCCCTGCGTCATCGTCGTCGGCTACCACGGCCTCAGGTTCAGGAGTGGGCTCTGCGGCGGGCTTATTCCCCCCTCGTCCCCGACGGCGGCGATTGTTGCCTGATCGACTTTCACTCTTCTCAGGCTCACTTGTCGTAGCAGGCTCGACAGCGACAGCGATGATCGGTGCCTCGGGAGCCACTTCAGCCAAGATGGCCTGCGCAGCTTCAAGTGCCAGCGGCTCCGCTTTGGGACGCGAGCGGCGACGGCGCGAGGCAGACTCCGCGGGCACAGCGACAGTGGGCTCTGGCTCGGGTTCGATAGCCACAGGCTCCGGTGTCACGCCCTCAGGCTCCGGTTCAACCACGACAGCGGCTTCTACCACCACGCGCGGCTTACGAGTGCGTCGCGGCTTTTCCACCACAGGCTCAGGCTCCGCGACCCGCTCGGGCTCTGGTGCAACCACGGCGGGAATTTCTTCGACTGCAGTCACCTTCGCACGGGGGCTTCGCCGACGAGGCTTTGCAGGTTCCGGCTCGGGCTCAAGAGAGGGGGTGCTATCAACATCAGGGCTACTTAACGTAGCATCGGGCACGACGTTTTCATCGTCGGCAGAGGCGGCATTGCGCCGTCGTCGCATGGGGTACTCCTAGTAAAAGCGGTTATTAAAGAAAAACGCCTCAACCCATTCCAGCTCACGCTCACGCCACAAAGAACCAACAACGGGGCGGCGGGTCACTGCTAGGGAGGCATCTAGAAACGACATCCGCGCACGAATCGTGCGCTCCAGTCAGGAGTATACCACGTTTATTAAGCGGTAGAATGAATCCATGAAGCCAGGTTATCTCCCACGCCGTGAGTTCCTCGCCCGCGCCGGTGGAGGCATTGGGGCTCTGGCGCTCAACACCTTGCTTGCTGACGAAGGCAAGGCACAAAGCGTGGATCCTCTCGCGCCCAAGAAGCCACACTTTGCCCCTAAAGCCAAGCGGGTCATCTCGATCTTCTGCTTTGGGGGCCTCTCGCACATGGACACGTTTGACCCCAAGCCTGAGCTGATCAAGCAAGACGGCATCTCGGTGGCGGGCCGTAAAGAGTTCGACACGGGCGGGCGGAGTGCGCCCGGCAAGCTGATGAAGAGCCCCTGGGAGTTCAAGCGCTACGGCAAGTGCGGGATGCCCGTGAGTGATCTTCTGCCCCATATCGGCGGATGCGCCGATGACATCGCGCTGGTTCGCTCGATGCGCTCGGAGAGCAACAACCATGTCCCGGCGGTCTACCACATGCTCACCGGCTCGATTCTGGCGGGCCGTCCGGGCCTCGGGAGCTGGGTCAGCTACGGTCTGGGCACGGAAAACCAGAACCTCCCGGCGTTTGTGGTCATGACCGATCCACGGGCTTTAGTAGGAGGCGGGGCAGGCAACTGGAGCGCGGGGTTTCTGCCCAGTAACTACCAGGGTGTCCCGTTTCGCAGTAGTGGCCTGCCCGTACTCAACCTCAAGCCCCCCACCGGGCTCTCTCCCGAGAAGCAGCGCGAGCAGCTTGATTTCTTGCACCAGCTCAACGATGAGTTTCTTCGTGAGCGCCCACAGGAGCAAGAGCTTGCCGCCCGTATCCGTGCCTACGAGCTGGCGTATCGTATGCAGTCCGAGGCCACGGAAGCAGTAGAACTAACAAAAGAAACCGAGGCCACCAAAGCGCTCTACGGGATGGACAAGCCTGAGACCGAGCTGGTCGGACGGCAGTGCTTGCTGGCGCGGCGCTTGGTGGAGCGGGGCGTGCGCTTTGTGCAGATCTACTCGGGTGGCGGAGTCTTTGACCAGAGCTGGGACGCCCACAACGGCATGGTCGCTAACCACGAAAAGCGAGCGAGGGAAATTGACATTCCCGTGGCGGGACTGCTCAAGGACTTAAAGCAACGCGGCCTGCTCGACGATACCCTGGTGGTCTTTCACACCGAGTTTGGCCGCATGCCCTTCACGGAAGGCGGGACGGGGCGCGATCACAACCCGAAAGCATTCTCGGTCTGGCTGGCGGGAGCAGGAATCAAAGGCGGCACGATCTACGGCGCGTCCGATGAGCTGGGCTATATCGCCTCCGAGAACGTCCAGACCGTCTACGACCTCAACGCCACAGTCTTGTACCTGCTCGGGCTGGAGCACACCAAGCTGACCTATCCCTACAGCGGCAGAAACATGCGCCTCACCGATGTCAGCGGCGAGGTGATCAAGGCGATCCTCACATGAAATTCGCCCTCTGGCTAAGCCTTCTCGACGAGTAGGCTTGCTATGCCAATAAATCCTTAACGACATGCCCATGGACATCGGTGAGGCGGAAGTCGCGGCCTTGATAGCGGTAGGCGAGGCGGGTGTGGTCAAAACCGAGAAGCTGTAGGATCGTTGCCTGTAAGTCGTGGACGTGGACGACGCCGGGGGTGAACTCGGACTTGCTGGGGGTGATGGGGTTGCCCTGGGCATCAGCGATGTTGTAGCCGTAGTCGTCGGTGCGGCCATAGGTAAAGCCGCGCTTGACCCCGCCGCCTGCCATCCAGAGCGAGAAGCTACGCGGGTGATGATCCCGGCCATAGTCGTTCTTTGCCAGCTTCCCCTGCGAGTAGCTCGTGCGCCCAAACTCCCCACCCCAGATCACCAGCGTGTCGTCGAGCATCCCGCGCCGCTTAAGATCGAGCACGAGTGCCGCAGACGCTTTATCGGTCAGCTTTGCCTGGCCGCGCATCGCGCCGGGCAGGCCGCCATGGTGATCCCAGCCCTGATGGTAGAGCTGGATAAACCGCACGCCTTTTTCCGCCAAGCGCCGTGCCAGGAGGCAGTTCGCGGCAAACGTACCGGGCTTGCGGGCATCTTCGCCGTAGAGTGCGAAAGTTTCATCGGGCTCCTGGGAGAGATCGGTGACATCAGGGACACTCGTCTGCATGCGATACGCCAGCTCGTACTGCGCCATGCGGCTCTCGATTGCAGGATCGAGCGTGTTTTGCGTTTGCAGCTTGCTCAGCGCCCCGAGCGTGTCCAGAAGTGCACGACGGCTCTTCGGCGAGATGCCCTCCGGGTTGTTGAGATAGAGCACCGGATTTTTCCCGGCACGGAACTGCGTTCCTTGAAAGCGCGCATCTAAAAAGCCGCTGCCCCACAAGCGTGAGTACAGCGGCTGGTCGCCCTGATTGGCGGTCACCAGCACCACAAAGCTCGGTAGGTTCTCGTTCATCGAGCCGAGGCCGTAGCTCACCCACGCGCCCAGGCACGGCCTGCCGGCGATCTGGCTCCCCGTCTGGAAAAACGTGATCGCGGGGTCGTGGTTGATCGCTTCCGTCCACATCGAGCGCACGAGGCACATCTCATCGGCGATCTTCGCGATCTCCGGCATCACCTCGGAGAGCTCCATCCCGCACTTGCCCGCACGCACAAAGTTAAACGCGGAGCCCGCCAGAGGCAGCTCGGCCTGGTTCGCACTCATTCCTGTCAGGCGCTGACCGCGTCGCACAAAGTCAGGCAGCGGCTGGCCGTGTTTTTCGCGGAGAAGTGGCTTGTTGTCAAAAAGATCCTGCGCCGCCGGGCCACCGCTCTGGAAAAGATAGATCACGCGCTTCGCCTTTGGTGCGAAGCTCCCTCCGCCCCTAATAATCGGGGAGCCCGTGAGGGGGCTCTCTAAGCTACCCAGCCCAAGTGCCCCTAGCCCAAGGGTGGAGTTTGTCAAAAAATGCCGTCGCGTCAGTGCCAGTGGATCCATAGCCCTATTCTACCGAGAAAAATAAATTTTGCGGATTTTATCAGAATCGGAGGTTCTCAGCCGTTCTGAGGGCGGAGAACCAAAACCCATGAACCGCAACCTAAATCTCGCTTTCGCCTCGCTCAGCTCGCTACTTTCCGCCCTGCCTGCCACGGCCCAGACCACGCTCTTTTCCGATAACTTCAACCGCGCCATGCTCACGGTCAGCGCACCGACGACCTACACCACCACGGTCACAGCGGGCGATGG
>NZ_CBAYMC010000161.1:0-10199 GCF_964826245.1 Armatimonas sp.
CGTCTCATGAACCTGTCGGGTTTTGTGACGAGAAAGAATCTCAACAATCACCCCTGGAATCTCGGCACGCTTCAGGAGTCGAAGAATCGTCTCTTCCGGTGCATTTTCAGCAAGATTGGGATTCTCCAGACACAGCAAAGGAAGCGCTGGGTTGCTTGCAAATGCAGGGGCAAGCTCACCGAAGCACTCACGAACAAGAGATAGGGGCAAATTTGGATTTTGAACAATAGCCTTTTGGATAGATCGTCCCACCGAATTTCCCAGGGAAAATCCCCAAATTCCCACCTCGCTCCAAAGGGCCTGCAACTCATCCCCTGTCGTGGTAGGGTCACTGGCCTTAGCCAGATACTCTGCCTCAGTCATTGCCATATCAAAGGCATTTTAGCAGAAAAAGCCCGTCCCAAAGCTCCCAAATCTAAAAGACTCTGGAGCCTGGCAACGGGCTTTGCGGCACGCAGTGCCACTGCTAGTGGTCGCCACCCGTGTCTTCGATATAGTCCTTGCTCCGTCCGAGTGCCTCGGGAGCATGCAGACGTAGCATCTTCAGGTCGGCATCCCAGGGGATCTGCTTTGCGGTGGCTCTTGAGACCACAAACATAATGAGCAAGGCCAGTGGAACGCCCCAGATCGCGGGCTGCTCACAGAGTGCTTTGGTCAGGGGATCGTCAATGGTGATAATCTTCTTGTCCGAGAGCATGAAGGCGATAATCGCCCCCAGCGAGAGCAAGCCACCTCCTAGCATCCCCGCCGCCGCACCGGGCATGGTCAGCCCACGCCACCACGCCCCGAGAAGCAAGAGTGGGAAGTAGCTCGCGGCGGCAATGGCAAAGGCCCAGCCCACCAACATAGCGATATCAAACGTCTCGACAAGAAGTCCCAGCGCCATCGAAGCGAAGCCGAAGATCAGGGCGGCGAGCTTGAACATCTTAATGCGCTCTTCGGGAGTCGCGGAGGGCTTGATGATCTTGCCGTAGATATCGTGTGCCAGAGCGCCACTCATCGAGACCAGCAGCCCCGAGAACGTGGACATGAACGCCGCAAATGCGCCCGCGCTGGTGACTCCCGAGAGCACATCCCCCCAGACCCCACCGATAGCTCTTGGGAGCGCAATCACGACTGAGTCGGTCTTGTTGTTTGCGTAGAGCATCGGCAAGTCCGCCCGGCCGAGAGCACCCCAGATCGGGGTGAAGGCGTAGAACGCACCGATCAGCACCATCACCCAGAAGGTCGTCGCTTTCGCACTCTTCCCATCGGGGTTGGTGTAGAAGCGCACCAGAATATGCGGCAGGCCCGCGGTTCCACAGATCAGGGCGATAATCAGCGAGTAGGTATAGAGGACGGGGAAGCCGTGCTTGCTGGTCAGAGTTCCGTAGGGCAGGCCCCACTTCGCGTTGTTCTGCGTGTTGGGCACAAAGCTCCCGGCGGCGAGAATCGCCTCCGTCGGCTTGGCGAACTCCAGCTTGGGGGCTGTCTTGATCGGCCTGCCCTCTTTGCTCAGCACAGCCTGGCCCGCTTTGGTGACCACAAGCGGCAGGATCGTCACTTGCGTCCCCGCCGGAACCACGCCCTCCAGCTTGGGCAGGATCGCTAGGCTTGCATCGAGCTTGTCTTCACCGGGCTCTGGCTTGCGTCCGGTGCTGATCTTATCAATCTCGGTGTCTTTGGTGAAGGTAATCACCGTCTCCGCGCCCGGCGAGAAGCTCACGGCATTGTTGGGAGCCTTGTCCTTGCCCACGAACTTCAGGGGGGTGTCTTTGGTGACCTTCGGGATCCCCTTAGGCTCCCCCGTGAAGGTCCCTAGCTTGCCGCTGTAGCCGCCATAGACCGCCATGAGCACAAACACCGGCACGGAGATCGCAAAGAGCTTGACCCAGTACTGGAATGCCTGAACAAACGTGATGCCTTTCATCCCGCCGAGCGCCACATTGAACGTAATCACCGAGCCCACCACCACGATTCCGACCCAGTAGGGCCAGCCCATGATGGTCTGCATCGCGACCCCGGCGCCCTTCATCTGCGGCATGGTGTAGAAGAAGCCGATGAACAAGACAAAGCTCACCGCAATCTTGCGAAAGAGCGGCGAGTCGAAGCGGCCCTCGGCGAAGTCCGGGATGGTGTAGGCACCAAAGCGGCGGAGCGGCCCGGCGATAAAGAGCAAGAGCAGCAGGTAGCCTGCCGCGTAGCCCACGGGGTACCAGAGCGCATCGTAGCCGTTCTTGAGGATTAGCCCCGCGACTCCCATAAAGCTCGCCGCCGAGAGATACTCACCCGAGATCGCCGACGCGTTCATGCCTACCGAGACCTGTCGCCCGGCCACGAAAAAGTCCGATGCGGACTGGGCACGCTTGGTCGCAACAATCCCCAGGATCACGGTCGCGACGGTGACGAGAATGACAAAGAGCAGAGGAATCATCGGTTCGCCCCCCCCGCCCCCGCTTCGCGGGGGAGCTTTTCTTGTTCTTGCACAATTGCGTCTTCGAGGGCATTAGAGCGCTTGATAAAATACGCCGAGAGCCCCCAGGTGATCGGGTAGAAAAGCACCGCCAGAATCAGCCACGTCAGTGAGAAGCCCCCGACATTGGTCGCGGCCAGCTCCGGCGCGTAGAGGTTGACGAGCGGCAGGACAAAGATAATCCCCAGAAATACCGCTGCCACCCGCAGGCTCAGCCCTGCCTGCCGTCGCATCACCGAGCGCAACAATTCCTTATCATTCATGCCCCGCAGGTTCACCGAGCCCCTCGGGAATTCCTGCCCGCAACCAAACGCCGCGCCGACGCGTTACAATAGAAGACGATGCCAATATTCCGCTACGAAGCCACGGAGACCGATGGACGCGTTCTGCGGGGCGCGATGGATGCCGCCAGCCCACAAGAGGTCGAGCGGCGCCTCTCAGGGAAAGGCTACACCCGGATCGAGATTCAGGGGAACATAGCCCCCCCCACCCCGACACTGGCTCCCCCATTATTGGGGGCGACAGGACTTGTTCCGGCGGCACGGGCAGAGGACCTGGGACTTTTCTTTCGACAGATGGGCTCGCTCTTGCATGCAGGGATGACACCGGGAGCCGCACTCTCGAACCTTGCGCCGCGCACGGCCAACCCACAGCTCCAAGCAGCGGGGCTGGTTATGGCACAGAATGTCGCGCAGGGAGCGTCTTGGGCCGGAGAGATGGCTAGAACGAATGGGCTCTTTCCCGCGCACATGGTTGGGCTCGTGGCCGCAGGCGAGGCGGGTGGTTTTCTGCCGTTTTCCTGCGAAGAGGCCGCGCTGGGAGCCGAGCAGGACGCGGCGCTTCGCCAAGGACTCGGCTGGGTGCGCTTTCTGATCTGGCAGAGTATCTGGTCGGTTCTGCTCTTCCAGCCGATGTTTCCCAGCATCGACACCAAGCACTTCGAGGATATCCGAGGCCACGCGCTGACCTATCTGAAGTGGGAGGGATTTCTCTGCGTTCCGCTAGGGATCGCGATGCACCTGGGAGCCCATCTCGGTGGGAAGTGGTGGTCCAGCCCCGCCGGAGCCCACCTGCGCGACTCGCTCTCGCTCCGCATCCCGGTGATGGCCAAGCTCCACCGGGCACGGGCACTTGCCAGCTTTACCCGCGTGCTCTCTCGGCTACTGCGGGCGGGCGTGGGATCGTCGGTGGCCTACGAAGCCGCTGCCAATGCGGTTCCCAACTCCGTCCTCCGGAGCCAGCTGATGCGTGGCCTTCCTGAGATTCGTTCGGCGCGGGGGCTCGACAGCGCCATCCAAGCCACAGGACTCATGGACCACGACCCGATCCAGCTCCTGGTCACCGGCCAGCAGACCGGTCAGCTCACCGAGACTCTGGATCAGGTCACGGCGTTCTACCAAGAAGAGGCCGCCCGCGCCACCGATGCCGCGCGCAAGTCACAGAAACAGCTCGCGGGTATCATTACCATTGTCTCGATGGGCTATGTCACGATTCTGGCAACCTACTACATCTACAAAATGGGCTTCCAGATCGCCGACGGAATCGCACAAGAATCATTTCATGCCAACATTTTCCTACCACGCCAAAGACCATGAGGGGCGGCGGATCTCCGGGTTGATTGAAGCGGTCAATCCAAGCCTTGCGGCCGCTTCTCTTCGCGAGCAGGGGCTCTTTCCCAGTAAGATCGAGCTGGCTCCCCCAGGCACTACCTACGACCACACGCTCCCGCCGACGCCCAACCCACAGCGCCCTCTCTCACTCGATCAGCCCAATCGGATCGAAGCGGCTCCGTTTGCCGTCTCGGTGCCTCTCCAAGAGCTGGCGATGTTCTACCGGCAGTTCGCGACTCTCCTGCGCTCAGGGGTTCCCCTGATCCAGGCGCTGAATGCGCTGGAGCAGCAGACCCGCCACACGCGCCTCAAAAAGATTCTGCGTGAGTGCCAGGCGACGATCTCCAACGGGGCTCCTCTCTCCCAGGTGATGGCCAACTACTCTGCGGTCTTCACCACGATGCAGGTGGAGCTGATCCGCGCAGGTGAGACGGGCGGCATGCTGGAGACGATGTGTAATCGCCTCGCGGACTACTTAGAGCGGGAGATCGAGATTCGGCGCAAGCTCTCCCGCGAGTCGCTCTACCCCAAGATCGTGCTCTCTCTGGCGGGGATTGTCTATCTGATTGTGAAGTGGACGCGTGCGGGGATGGGAGCGACGGGCAATGCGCTGGTTCTGGAGAAAGTCAAGTTCGCGGTGATTGTGGCCGTGACGCTTGCCTTTCTCTGGTGGCTGGCACGCTTCCTGAATCAGTTCCCCGCCTTTGGTGCCGCTTGGGATAACGTCAAGATGTTCATCCCCGGTGTCGGCGGCGTCTCCCGGCGCTACGCCACGGCGCGGTTCTGCCGAGCACTCGCGGCGCTTTTTGCCGGAGGCGTAAATATTGTCCGAGCGGTCGAGATCGCAGGGCGTGCCTGTGGAAACCGAGCGATTGCTCAGGCGATGCTCGATGGGGTGCCACTCCTGATGTCGGGCAAGGGAATCGCCGCCGTTCTGGAGCAGTCGGGGGTCTTGTCTCCCATTGCCGTGCAGATGGCTCGCACGGGTGAGTCCACGGGTAGTTTAGATGAGATGCTCAACCGCGTCGCAGATTTCTTAGAGTCCGAGGCGGACATGAAGGCACACCGGCTAGCAACCGTGATGGGGGTATTAGCGATCTTAGTGGCCGCCGTGATTGTGCTGATGGTCGCGATCCAGGCCTATACGGGAATGGCAAACCAGGCAATGAGCTCCGCCGACGGTGGCGGGAGCGATTAGCTTCTCCCCACTCGATTGGGGGCATAAAAAAAAGATGAAACTTTTTTATCGGGAACTCTTGACATAATCTTTAGCGTAAGTTATAGTCTCGTTGTGTGATCTCCTTTTCTCTCCACGTGCTGTGGAAGCGGTCAATCGCTTTAGATTGACCGCTTTTTTTTGCGTTTTGCCCTCCTCCCCCTGCCCCTCCTCCCGATAACGGGAGGAGGGGAGAAAAAAGGAATTAGATCTCCGCGATGGCGCGGTTCATCAGGCTCCGGCAGAGCGACTGCGTCCCGGTGTGGGTGAAGTAGTCCGTGTGGGTGTCAATCAGCGCGGCGACGACATCCATCTTGCCCTCTAAACCATCAATGCGGCCTTTCAGGCTCTCGTAGATGTTCTCGGGGGTGAGGCCACGCTCTTGTACAAAGTTGCCGATCCAGCCAGAGACAGCCCCAAAGGTCTGCCCGATAAAGCCAAGCTGCCCGAGCGTGTCGCCGCCGGGGATCATGGACTTAAGCGCACTGAACGTCTGGTTGCTCTCCAGGTGGCTGGCCGAGAAGCCCCGCAGGCTACTGTCCACTTTATCCAGAAACTCTGGCCCTAGTGGGAGCAGGCCATCGAAGGTCACGAGCGCTGCCATTCGGATCAGTGAGTCGTGCTCGTACTGACCTAGCGCGGCCACAAAGTCGCCAATCGAGTCGCCAGGAAGCCCATTGACATAGGTAAAGGCCGTCAGCTCTGCCACAATTTTCACCGTGAGATCCACCGTCTGAAGCGCCTCGTCATTGGGCGTGAGTTTTTCCAAGAACTTCAGCGCCGAGAAGCGCTCACCGAGCTGGTGGGCGATGGAGACATTGCCCAGCTTGTGGTCGGTGGAGTCTACGGCCTGGTAGATCCACAGCGCTCTTTGATACCCCTCTGCCGGATCGGCAAAGAGCTGGAGCGTGCGGTCTGAGACCTGCTGCAAGAGCCCTGGATCGCTCTCGCCAGTGTAGGCTGAGAGCATGTTCTCAAAGCCGACGATATTGTCCCACTGCCCTGGTGCGACCCAGTCCAGCGCCTTCAGTGCCCCAATCGTGATCCCCGCCGTCGGCAGGCGATCTGCATAAACATTAATATCTTCCATAATAAATTCCTTATTGTCCCCCCGTTGGACGGGGGCTAGGGGGGGAGGCTATTTCAGCCCCGCCAGCCCACTGAGATCAAACTTCTCCAGCCACGCTTGCATATCGGCATCGCTGAGAGCGCCGCCCGTGGCACGAATCTTCACTTGGTAGCGATCCCCCACCAGCATGGCAATTCCGCTCATGCCGTCGTTGGTGGCCGGGTTACCCGCAACCGAGCGCCCGGCGGACTTGAACTTATCGCGGCTACTGGGCAGCGCGGCGCAGTCGTTGATCGAGAGCGTCGCGACGGTCTTTCCGCCTTTGTTTAAGTTGGCCATGGCAAAGCCATTTTTCTCTTGGGTAAAGATTCGGTCGTAGCCATCCGCATCATTGGGGAAAAACTTATTGAGCGCACTGCCTGGCACCGGCTTTGCAGGAAGCGTCGTCGTGCCCACAGCCCCTGAGCTTGTGGGAGCACTCTTCGGACCACCATTTTTAAGTGCCCGAGGGTCAGGGGGAAGATCGGGCATGCCAGATCGGCCAGCCGGGGCGCTCATGACAGGCGGTGCGGGAGGCGGAGCACTGGGTGCTGGATTGCAACCAGAGAAACAGCCCGAGATCGGCTGCGTCGCCAGCCCGAGGAGCAAGGTGAGAGCAAGGCTAGGTTTGAGAGTGTGAGGAATTCGCATCGGATAATCCTTTAGTTTGTCTGATTCGTCAAGTTCATCTGGACGAAAAGTCGCAAACGAATTATATACCACGTTGGGTACAACAAAGATTATGACGACGGCACAACACCAAGAGTTTCTGAGGGACGGCTATGCGATACTTCACCCGGCTCTGCCCGCCTCACTTCATGCACAGATCCAGCAGCGGCTTGCCTTTGTGCTCAAGCAAGAGTTTAATCTGGGGAACAATATCTTGCCCGCCGTCCCCGAGCTTCAGCAAGTCCTAGATACGCCGGAGCTGGTTGCGGCGCTCACTCAAGTTCTGGGAAACGGCTACGTGCTCCATCCCCATCGGTTTTGCCACAATAATGAGCCCGCCCAGCAGACGGACACGGGCGTGAAAGCAGGAGCGGGAACCAATGCATTTATTGGGTGGCACCAGGACTCTCACAGCCCCCTCGCCCGGCCTCGGCACCACGCCTGCCGCTACGCGATGGTGCTCTACTACCCGCAGGACACCCCCCAGGAGCACGGCCCCACGCAGCTGATTCCGGGCACGCACTACAGCCGTGAGCTGACCGAGGCCGACTACGTGCGCGGCTTCCAGGCGGCAGGCCCAGCAGGGACGTGCGTGCTGGTGCACTTTGATATCGCGCACGGCGGCTCGCTGAATTTGCTAGAGCAAACCCGCTACATGGTCAAGTTTGTCTTCGTGCGCACCGAGGAGCCTGAAAGCTTTGCGCTGCCAACCCAGCCCGTCCCCGACATCGCTGAGCTCCCCGCGCTCCTGGCCGCACTCAATGGCCCGGAGCCCGCGCGACTTCACGCGATCTACTCCCTCGCCGCGCTGGGCGAGCCCGCCGTGGCTCCGCTGTGCGCTGCATTAGCTAGCCGCACAGATAGTGGCTGGGCCGAGAGCGCGATTGTGATGGACGATGCCGCCTACGCCTTGGCCGCTCTGGGAGCACCTGCCGTCACTGCTCTGAGGGGCCTGCTGGATCATCCGTCGGAGTGGGTGCAGCTCAACGCGATCTTTGCGCTGGGCGAGCTGGGACGGAGAGCAAGCGCCGCCTCAGACGCGCTGATCGGCAAGCTCACCTCGCCTTCGCACCCCGTTGTTCGAACGGCCCTGGATGCGCTGGGCCAGCTCGGGGCCGATGAAGCCGTGCTCCTCCCCGAGCTGCGCCGCCTCCTGCTCACGAGCAATCCCGACTGGCAGGAGCCGCTCTACCGAACGTGGACCGGCGAGAACCAGGTGCGAGTGAACGCGATCTGTGCGCTTCTCAAGCTCGGCTGGCACTCCGACGAAGCATTAGACTTAGTCATCGCCTCGCTCAACGATCCCTGCGGCTATGTCGGCGGCTTTGGGATTGAGATTTTAGAGCGCTCCGGCAAGCCCAAAGCGCTTAGAGCGGCGCTTCACTATCTCAAAGCCCATCGGTGGGACAACACGCTGGGCAAGGGCGTGCGAACCTACTGATCCCGTGAGCTCGTCGTTAGAGGCTCGGCATCGTTGCGGCGGCGGAGGCCTGGCGGCAGTAAGATCGCCAAGATGCTTCCGCAGAGGCTAAAGAGTCCCAGCACCATCAGGGGATACATAAAGCCCCCGGTTTTGTCCTTGACCCAGCCCACTAGAAACGGCCCCGCAAAGCCTGCCAAGTTCCCCACCGAGTTGATTAGTGCCAGCCCTGCGGCCATCGCCGTACCTCGCAGAAAGAGCTGAGGGATGGCCCAGAATGGCCCTAAAATCGCCCACATCCCACTCGCGGCAACTGCCATCAGAGCGAGCCTTGCCCACACTGGCAGACCTGGCAAACCGGAACTAGCCATGGCAATCGCTCCGATCATCGCCGGAATCGCAATATGAAACCGCCGCTCCCCGGTCTTGTCAGAATGACGCGCATTGAGCACCATGACACAGGCCGAGATACTATAGGGGATTGCTGTCAACAGACCCACTTTTATCAAGTCTGAGCCACCACCACTCATGTCTTTGACGATCTGTGGAATCCAGAAATTGATCCCATACATCCCACCTACCATCAAAAAGAAAAGGGTGAAACAGTGCAGTACTCGGCTATCGTGCAGCTGCTCCCCCGCGATCTTAAGGTCACGTTTCAGCCCTTGCATTAACGGCTCGTCACTGTTATGTCGATCCGTTCGCTCCCCCAAGCGACTCTGAATGTAGTCCCGTTCCTCAGGGGTGAGCCACTTTGCATCGTGGGGGCCATTGGGAAGGTAGGCGAGTACCACAAACCCGAAGAGAACGGCAGGAAAGCCCTCCAGAATAAAGAGCCACTGCCAGCCGAAGAGCCCCAGCCAGTTATGGGTGGCTTGCGTAATCCAGCCCGAGAGCGGGGCTCCAATAATAAAGGCAACTGCATTGGCCGTCATGAAGAGCGCCACAACCTGAGCGCGCTCTTTCTGCGTGAACCAGTAGGTGAGATAAAGTAGAACGCCAGGAAAGAAGCCTGCCTCCCCAATCCCGAGCAAGAAACGCAGACTATAGAAGCTAGGAACATCGCGCACTAGCGCCATTGCCATCGAGATCGCGCCCCAAGTGAACATGATCCGGGCAATCCATTTACGCGCACCGACTTTCTCTAATATCAGGTTACTGGGCACTTCAAAGAGAAAGTAGCCAAAGAAAAAGATTCCCGCGCCAATTCCATAAATGGTGTCCGTGAAGTGAAGATCTTTCTTCATATCAAGTGCTGCAAAGCCCACGTTCACGCGATCCAGATAGGCAATCACATAGAGAAAAAACAAAAACGGGAGGAGGCGTAGCGCTGCCTTACGGATCGTCGGATGTTCCATGACAGACAGTTTCGACATCCCCGTGTGAAAAACCTCCCAGGTAGTGCTGTAACAAAGCCCATCTCTACGGTATCCTCGGATCAGATATACAACAACTTGGGGAGGTTGGTTCTATGACAAACGGGGATGTGGTCTTCTACTTGTCCATTCTGATCACGGTGCTGGTGACGCTTTGGGCGGCGATCTTGGCGGTGGGCCTGCTGTTTTCCGAGAAGACACGGCAGGCGGGGCGGCTGATCGAGAGCACGCCGGGGCGCTCGATTGGCTTTGGGGCGTTTCTGGCGCTGGTCGGGATCGGGCTGGGGATTGTGCTACTAAGTAGCAAGAACGGCCTGTTCATGCTCATCGGCTGGGTGTTTTTGGGAA
>NZ_CBAYMC010000162.1:0-10147 GCF_964826245.1 Armatimonas sp.
GTCGGGCCAGTGCACCTGGAATAAGTCCACGTAGTCTAATTGCAATCGCTGGAGGGAGGCATTGAGCTGCTGGCGAATGGACTCGGGGCGCAGGTCGGACTGCGGGCGCACACTGGCTCCCCCATTATTGGGGGCGGGGGGGGCCACGCGGCCGCACTTGGTGGCGACAAAGACTGGCTGGCCAAACTCACGCACGGCCCGTCCCACGACGGTTTCGGAGTGCCCGAAGCCATAGACCGCCGCCGTGTCGATCCAGTTGCCGCCGAGCTCTAGGTACTTGAGCATCGCCGCCACCGAGTCGTTGTCGTCCTGTGGTCCCCAGCCAAACACATACGGGCCACCCGCGGCCCACGCACCAAATCCGACGGTGGTGAGCTGTGGCCCACCGGTTCCGAGTTGTCTTGTTTCCATAATTTTTCCAGGACGGTAAACGTCCCTCTCTAGGGCGCTTCGCGCCGCCTCTCTCGTTCCTCGTTCGGGAACTAGGGTTTTTGAATGGTTGCTTTCAAGATTATCACCAGCTCGGAGCGCGATTTTTCGCGGCCGTCGCGGCGGAAGAGCTGGCCGAGGATGGGTAAGTCTCCTAGGAAGGGGATTTTTCGGATAGTATTGAGCTCATTCTCGCCAATCAGGCCGCCGATGACTAAAGTCTCGCCGTCTTTGAGGCGCACGGAGGTTTGGACGGTGCGGCGGGAGATGCGCGGCAGCGAGATGCCGTTGGTCTGAGTTTCGAGCAGAGTCAGGCTCCCAACTTCGGGGTTTACTTTGAGCTGGATCGTGCCGTCGGGGTTTCCGATTGCCGTCACGTTGAGCTCGACGCCCACATTGACTTTCCCCGTCTGGAGCGCGACGCCGTTTTGGGTGACTTGCGTGCCTTGCAGAAACGTCACTTCATCGCCGATAAAAATCCGTGCCCGCTGGTTGTAGAGCACCATGAGCTTGGGGCTGGCTAAAATCCGTGCCTGGTTTTTCTGAATCGCGGCGTCTATGGCGGCATTAAACGTGATCGGGTCGCGGGAGAGGCGGCCAAAGACAATCTCATCGAAGCGGCCACTGCCCTTGGGCTTGTCCAACGTGCCCTTAACGGTCTTGCCGCCGGGCGCTAGGTCATAACTGATGCCCAGAGCACTGGTGAAGCCTTCGTTGATGTCGAGAATCTGCGCCTCGATCAGCACTTGGGGCGCGGGCAGGTCCAGCTGCTCCAACAGAGTGATGGCCTCACTTACTTTCTCGGGCGTGCCCTTGAGCACCAGAAAGCGCACAAACTGGTCGCTGACATCCTTGGCCACCGTATCCACCGTCGCGATTACCGGACGGGGCGTGGTCGGTGATGAGCCCAGATCTTCCCCCTGGAGTGTGTCACGGACATACTTGGGCTGTGGCCCCAGAAATGTCTGCACCTCGGGCAGCAGCTTGGTGAGCAGCTCCATAAGCTCCTTAGGCGTGGCGTACTTGACTTGGTAGAGCTTGATTACCGCGCTCACCGGGGGCGGCGGGGTCTGTGCCCGGACAGTAGGCATAAGGGTGAGCACGACAAAGGCAGCCGCGGCGAGGCGTTTCATAGCGTGCATTGTACCAAGGAGTCGGTATACTTTGTGAAAGGAAATTGATCGTGATGAGGGGGGAAGGCAGTGGGCTGGAAAGAGAGCTACTCGTTCAAGCGGCTGCGGAAAATCATGTTGCCTGGTTCTCCGAGTATGCGCTGGTGGCAGGTGGCGAGGTCAAGCGTCTCGATGGCCTAAACGTGATCTATTCCCCCGCCTCTGATCCCTCTGTCCTAGGCGAGGTAATTATCGCCTTCCCCCAGCGGGCGAGTGAGGGGATCGGAGCGGCGCTGGATGCTGCGCTAGAGTTTGCCCTGAGTAAGGATGTTCGCCAAGTCTCTTGCTGGTCGGTGGTGCCCACACTGCCAAGTGATCTTGCCGCACTTCTGGTCGCACGTGGCTTCTCGTGGGGCTGGGAGCCGCACTGGATGGTGTTGGATCTGGAGGCAGTACAGCACGAGGATTTCCCGGTTCCCGACGGGCTGACCATTGCGCTTGATGAGGGGAGCGACTGGGACGTGACAGGCATTCCCTACTACGAGCCGAGCGATGCCTCACGCCTGAGAGCGCTGACACAGCAAGAGCCGCGTCTGACCTACCACTTTGGCGCATGGCGGGACGGGAGCGTTGTCGGGCATAGCTTGCTCCATGTCTCTGGCGGCACGCTCAACGTGGCGGGAATCTACAATGTGGGGGTGCTCCCTGCGGCGCGCAACCAGGGCATCGGGCGAGCGATCTCCTGGGCCGCGTGCCAGCAGGCCCGTCGCTTGGGCTGCCGCTACGTCCTGCTCAACGCTGCTACCCACATCTACAACCGGCTCGGCTTTATCTCACTGGGCCACGGCCAGACCTGGTGGATGTTTCGCCCCGCCCTGGAGCTCCCCCCGCTGGATGCGGACACGGTCGCCTTCACCGAGGCCATCGGGCGCGGCGACCTAGCGACGCTCCAAGCCTTGCCAGTTCCTCCTGACCTAGACTCTCCGCTCCGCTGCAAGATGACCCCACTCGAAGTCGCGGCGCGTCTTGGGCAGCCCGAATCCGCACGCTGGCTTCTGAAGCAGGGAGCCTTGCCCGACATCATTCCCCTCTGTGATCTGGGGTGGCGCGAGCAAGTTTCTGCGGCGCTCGTGGCTCGCCCCAAGCTTGCGAACCGCCTGCTGGGCGCTGGTGGCTGGACCCCGCTACACGAAGCCGTACTACGCAAGGACCTGGAGCTTGCTCGCCTGATTCTCTCCGCACACCCTGATCTAAGTATTCCGGACTTACAGTTCAAAGCAACGGCACTGGGCTGGGCGCAGCACTTCGGGTACCCGGATTTCGTCGCCCTGATCGAAGAGCACCTGAGTCCCGCCGATTAGAACGGCAGGACTAGAGAGCCTGTGGCTGCTAAGGCCGTTCCGGCCATGCCTCCCCCACGGCGACAGTGCCGTTACCCCCTCTGGCAAGCGAAGAGGGTATGGGCGGCACGCCCTTTGTAGCGGAGCCTGCGACGCTCTCCAGTCCCGCCCCTCCAACGGGCGGGAGCTATGGCTCGACCAGCACCGCACGGACGGGGGAGCCATCGGCGCTGTCGAGGCGTAGGGGAAGCGCGATGAGCTGGTAGCGGCCTGGCGTGATCTGGCGCAGGTCGAGGGACTCTAGGATGTGAATCCCTGCCGCCGCCAGGGCGTGGTGAATGGGGAGGTCTTTGCTCTGGAGGCGATCCACGCTCGGGACGTCCAGCCCGATAAGTCGCACGCCACGACTCGCGAGAAGCGCGACGCTTGCCTCGGTCAGCACGGGGACTTCATCGGGGAAGCGTGTATGATTCGTCCAGGCGAGGGTCTTGATAAGAACACGTTCAGGCAGGTTGGGGTCAATAAAGACATCTACATCCAGCATATCCCGCCCAACAGCCTCAATCACCAGGCACTCCCCGACATAGACCTCGGGGGGAATCTCGGCGATCCCGATGCCGTCTGGCAGGAAGTGGCGTGGTGCATCGGCGTGGGTTCCGGTGTGGCAGCTCATCGTCACTGCCCCCACAGAGATTGTTCCCCAGGCCGTGCTCGTGAAGGAAAACGCGGTATCGCCGGGCCAGACCGCCAGCGTCGAGTTCATTGGGATTGTGATGTCGTGGATCATGGTTATTGCAGTGCCCCGCCGCAGTGGGCGCAGTGTTTGTCGGATTTTTCGGCGACATGCCAGCAGTTCTGGCACTGACGGGCGCTGGTGCGGCGCAGGCCACAGCCGGGGCAGTGCAGGAGCGTGGGCAGGCGCTCATCGGACCAGACCAGATGGCACTGCGGGCAGCTCCGTCGCCAGCGCTCCCCGAGAGTTGCGGCAATGCCTCCCATCAAGAGCGCAGCACCACCGAAAACAACCCAAGCGGGGCCAGGACCGGGCTCAGCGTGGCTAACCTCACCGAAGGGCTCAATGGGGGAGAGGCGAGCCTGCTCCAGGCGCGCATTGACGGGCATGAGACGCATGCGTAGCGCGAGAATCTGCCGGGAGACGGCCTGTACCGCGGGCTTGCCCTGGCTCATCCCGACTCCCAGCGCGACCACCCCCGCTACGGCAGCGACAAACGGCGCTCGGCGTAGCACACTCAGGCCGATCAGTCCCGCCGCCGCCGACCACACGCCCGCAAAGAGCACGCCGGGTGCAGCGAGAGGGATTCCAAAGAGCGAGAGCTGCACCCAGGGTGCGACACTGCCCGCCAGCACCCCGAGTGTGCCGCCACCGCCCAGCATCCGCCCACCATACCAGAGCCAAGCCCCCAGCCGCCGTCGATCCACTTGTCTACGGTTTGCCATAGCCCCCCCCTCCCGGCGTCTCCAGAATCAGTCTGTCGCCCACCGCACACTCCGCCGCCGCGACAGCAGGGAGCGTCTCGACACTTCCATCCACACGAACAACACGCTGCTGGCCGGGGGCACCCTCGCTGCCACCGTCTGCGCCAAACCCGCCCGAGGTGCGGCTCTGCGTGAGGAGTGAGACTGCGACAGGCTCTAGAAAGACATACTCCCGCACAATGCCCTCGCCGCCGGGGTGCTTGCCCGCGCCGCCGGAGCCGCGCCGAATCGCAAAGCGCTCTAGCCGCACGGGGTAGCGTGCCTCGATAATCTCCGGGTCGGTGATGCGTGTGTTGGTCATGTGGGTATGCACCGCTGAGGCACCGGGCGCGGTGGCCGTCGCCCCCGCCCCGCCACAGACCGTCTCGTAGTAGCCAAAGCGTGCGTTCCCAAAGAGCGTGTTGTTCATGGTCGCCTGAGAGCCCGCCGAGAGCCCAAAGGCCTGGAGGAGCGCCGCCACCACCCGCTGGCTGACCTCTGTGTTGCCCGCCACCACCGCAGGGCAGAGGGTCGGGTCGGCATGAAACGTCGGATTCAGCAGCGTGTCGGGTGGCAGGATTATCTCCACTGCCCGCAAGAGCCCCTCGTTGAGCGGGACGTCCTCGCCAATCAGAAGCCGCAACACAAATAGGACACAAGCGACTGTCACTGCGGGCGGGGCATTAAAGTTCGCCGGATGGGTCAAAGACGTGCCCGTAAAGTCAACGATAAATTTGTTAGCTTCCTGGCGGAGCGTGACTTGGATCGTATGGCCGTCGTCTAACCGACCACCCCCCCATCCCCCGCCCGGCAGGGGGGATTTAAGGTGTTTCCTTGCAATCTGCTCGCATCGGTCGGCGAGGGCGGCTTGTAGGGCGAAGAGCTTTTCGGGGCCATGCTGCTTGGCGAGAGCACGGAGGGCTTGTGCGCCTTGGTGGTTGGCGGCGAGCTGTGCTTCGAGGTCGGCGAGGTTGTCAGCAAGAGCGCGGGTGGGGTAGGGGGCCTGGGTGAGAAGTGCGGTGAGCGTCTCCCGATCCCAGGACGTGGGCGGGATCACGACGCCTTCCTCTGCCAGTGTTTTTGCGCCAGGAGGCATCGAGCCGGGCCGTGTTCCCCCGATCTCCGCGTGGTGCGCCCGGCTCGCGACAAAGCCCAAAAGAACCTCGCTGTCATAGACGGGGTTGATAACCGTAACATCGGGGAGATGCGAGCCACCAAAGGCGGGATGGTTGACAATAATCGGCTGCTCCCCGACAAAAGCCTTGGCACGAATGAGCTCACGGACACAGCCCCCCAGCGCTCCGAGATGCACCGGGATATGGGCTGCCGTTGCCACCAAGTCGCCGCTAGGGCCAAGTAGGGCACAGGAGTAATCCAGTCGCTCCTTGACATTCACCGAGAGCGCCGTGCGCCGTAGCGCCTCACCCATCTCGGTTGCGATCGACTCAAAGCGGCGCGTGAAGAGCTCAAGTGCTACCACTTCCTCTGCCTCTCGACCCTGGTTTGGCGTGGGAGAAGAATGCTGTAGCATCAGCGCCCCGCTCTCCGATGTTGTTTCTGTCCATCCCTCTCGCATAACCGTGACACTAAACGCCTCCACAATCAACCCACCTTCAACCCTCCTTCGTAGAGGGAGGGTGGCTTGGAGTGAGGGACGAACGGAAAGCCGGGTGGGTTCTGGCCGGGTCTCCGCCACAACCACCCGCAAGCTCTCGACTTCAATGGCCCGGCTCGGATCAGGCGCGTAGCCGTAGAGGCGTTTGAAGTGTTCCTGGAAGGCTTTGGAAAGTGCACTCGTAGCGGGGACTTCGAGCGGTGTCTCCTGCCCGACAAGGCGTAGGCGTGCGATCCGACGGGTGACCTCGCTCAGCTCACCCAGAGCATTTCGTGCTTCGGTCTCTAGCTCGGTGAGAAGGGCTGAGACATCTGTCTTATCCAAGAGCTGGAGAACTTGGCGCTCGGCGAAGCGCTCATGGCGGGCGTGGGCGATTCCAAAGGCGGAGAGGAGGCTCTGGTCGGGGGGGACCACGATGGTGCGAATCCCGAGCTTCTCGGCTATGGCGCAGGCGTGCTGACCCCCCGCACCCCCAAAGGCGACCAGAGCGTGCTCCGTGGGATCGTAGCCCTTGCGGACACTGATCTGACGGATCGCGTCCGCCATGGCCTCGTTGGCGAGGTCGTAGAAGGCGTGGAGGAGTGCCTCGCCAGGCTGGCCCGATTCTTTGGCGACGGCTTGGAGCGCCTTTTCGGCGGCGCTGCGGCTTAGCGGGAGCGAGAAATCTTTCTCGGGAATATGGCCTAGCAAGAGATTGACATCCGTGATCGTGAGGGGGCCACCCGCGCCGTAGCACGCGGGGCCGGGCTGCGCTCCCGCCGACCCTGGTCCAACGAAGAGGCGCCCGTGACGGTCACAGCCGCAGATCGAGCCACCGCCCGCCGCGACCGACTCCACGGCCACAGCGGGGGCAAGAAGCAAGGCATCGCCGACTTTGTGCTCAAAGACATACGGAAGCTCAGGCGCTTCGATACGCGCGACATCGGTGCTGGTGCCGCCCATGTCGAAGGCGATAAGCTGGGTAAACCCTGCACGCACCCCCGACTCACACGCTCCCACCACGCCCCCCGCCGGCCCGGAGAGGAGGCTGTCCTTGGGACGGAACTGGCTGTCGGGGACGAGCCCACCTGCACTCGTCATGATCGTGAGCGTGCTACCCGCGCTGAGTCCACGTCGCACGCCACTCAGGTAGCTCTCTAGAACGGGCGTGAGATAGGCATTAACAACAGCCGTTTCGGCACGCGGCAAAAGCTTCTGAAGCGCCGCGAGCTCCGACGAAAGCGAGACATGGGTAAAGCCGCACTCACGCAGAATCTCCGCAACCCGCTGCTCGTGCGTGGGGTTGCGCCAGGCATGAAGAAGCGCCACTGCCGCCGTCCGATGGCCTCGCGCCACGAGCTGCGTTGCTGCCTCACGGAGCGCGGCTTCATCGAGTGGGCGTAGAAGTGAGCCGTCCGCGCTCAGGCGCTCCGAAACACCGATGGACTCTGCGTAGAGCGGCTCTGGCTTGACAATATCCAGAGCAAATAGATCCGAGCGTGCTTGGTTGCCGATACGGAGCAGGTCCTCAAAGCCCGCCGTGACAAAGAAAATGGGAGGTGTCCCTGTGCGTGTGAGGAGCGCATTGGTGCCCCGCGTGGTGCCCAAGCGTAGCTCCAGCGGGGGGAGTGGCTGCGAAAAAGGGGTTTTGGTGACCAAGTGCGCCGCGACAAGCGGCGCTTCCAGACCGGGCGAGTACGTGATCATCGCGCTGTCGTGGTGGGACTTCACTCCCTCCAGAAAGCTATCGGGGAGCCCTGCCCGCCACGGGGCATTTCCTACCAAGTCGGTTCGCAATACCCCGCTGGAGAGCACTTTCGCCCGGTGCCACTCGCCATCAGGAGAGAGCGCCAGGCAGTCTGTAAATGTCCCGCCTGTGTCTGCAAAGATCTGCCAGAGACTCACGTGGCCAGGAGCTCGTCCCAGGACTCGATCTCAAGAACCCGATCTAGCAGCGCCTCAAGCCGCTCCACCTTGGAGATACTCGCTAGAGCGTCCGTGATAGCCGTGGAAGGCTCACCCAAGCGCCGCCGCCCGATGCGAAGAAGGGACGTTCGCAAGCCTTGCTCCCGTCCTTGCTCCCGTCCTTGCTCTCGTCCTTGCTCTAAGCCTTGTTCTTTGCCGAGTTCTATACCCTTTTCGATGCCCTCGCGCATCATGGCCTGGTAGGTTGATGACAGCTCCAGTACATTTTTTCCCATAAGTTTCTCCACGAATTTCGGGTCGTACTTCAGACCCATTAAAACAAAGCTTGCGGTGCGCAGGCGATCCGCCTCCGAGGGTTTTGCTTCGTTGTTGAGACGGTACTCAACTTGCCTCAGCACATCCGGCCACTCATTTTTACGCACTTGTGACACAACGGCAACGTCGCAAGGCCGCCTTTTAGGAAAACTTCAGGAGGAAGCTCCCATACCCGAATGACTTTGTAGCGCAGGAAAGTATCGGTCTCACCGTCGAGGCCACGCTCTTCGTAGAGGCCGGTCAGCTCCCTATGACCTGTGAAAGAGCGCAGGAGGATCAAGGCGCAGACAATGGCGATCTTCGGGTTTTCGCGACGCACCAGTGCCCGGTAGAGCTGGAGGCGCGCCAGGAGCGAGGCGTCGTGGTTGCCCTGAAAATCCAAGATGAGCAGATAGGGCGGCGTGGTCTGAACACGCAGGAGCGTGTCGGCAGGGTGCGTCTCCACTAAGAACTTGGTTGTTGCATCAAAGGGCTTCGCTACACCGGAAATTATACCGCTATGCCTCTCCCAGAGTTCTGGTGTCGCCGTTTCGGTGGGTGAAGCGGATGCCGTCGAGGTATTCGAGTAGGGGAAGGACGATCTTTCGGGAGCTGCCGATGGCATCACGCACCCCACCGACGGTGATTCCCTCAGGCGTGCTGGCGAGCCGCCGGACGACTTGTTTGACCTCGCTGAAGGCCGCCTCACTGATATAGACATTGTCTGCGATCTTGACGAGCTGGTCGCGCTCACAGAGAATGCTGAGGATCGTGGGGACGTGAACATCGCGGGGGTAGTTGGCGGCAAAGTCGCCGGGGTTGGGCGGGGCAAACCCGGCGCTCTGGTAGACGGAGAGGATGTGCTCTGCGGGTTTTTTCCAGCCCTCGGGGACAATGACCTCATGGTCGGGTGCGCGAAGCCCTTTAGACTTCGTCCCCTCAATCACCAGCACTCCCTCGCTCACGAGATAGGCAACCAGTGCGTGAAAGTCTTTCACGGTCGCGGCCTTGCTGACGGGCGTGCGCAGGCCATCGCGGGGCATGGACTTTCGGTAGGGGTTTTGCTTGTGGTACTGCTCTAGAGTGCGCCGTGTCGCTTCTTTGAGCCGACGCGCTGCTTCGTCGGAGAGGTAGTGGGTGCCGCCAATGACGATGGCACGTCCGGCATCCGCAAGCGTTTCAAGGGCCGCTTCGGCAGGAAACCCGACCGCGTCACTGATCTCTTTGGCGGTAAACTCCGCGTGGCGCGAGGAGAGCTGGGCATAGACCGCCTCTTCCGGGGAGCCTTCGCCCCGCGCCTCAAAGAGTGCCAGAGCCGAGGCATCGCCACGCCGGTACTTGCGGGCCGGGTGCGGATCCACGACGGCTCCCCCGCCCACCGCGCGGGCGGGAGAGTAGGTGCGAACCACAAAACGCTCGCCCCTCACCGGAGCCGCGTCGCTCTCGCAGAGGAACTGGACAGGCACATCGTCGGTGCCGGGCAAGATCTCCGCGCCTTCGAGCAGCACAATGCGCGCTAAAAGCTCGCCGGTTCCCAGGTGCAGCCGGACGCGCTCCCGGTGACGCAGAGGCTTCTTGGCGGAGGGAAGCACCGAGAGACGGGCATCTAAAAGGGTGGTAGCGGCGAGTGCGCCGGGCGTGCAGAGAACCGCGCCGCGCTCGATCTCGCTCACCTCAATGCCAGGAAGATTGACCGCAACGCGCATTCCCGGCTCGGCGATCTCGACTTTCTTGCGGTGTGCTTGGAGGGTGCGTGCCTTGCTTGCCAAACCCTGCGGCTCTAGTGAGACAGCATCGCCTGCATGAAGCGTCCCCGCAATCAGGGTACCCGTGACCACGGTGCCGACACCAGGGAGCGAGAAAACCCGGTCCACGGGGAGCCGAACGGCGGCGCTTGCATCGCGAAGGGGCGTCTTTGCTGCTGCCTCGGTTAGTGCGGCCTTTAGTGCCTCCAAGCCCACGCCGGTCTGGGCGCT
>NZ_CBAYMC010000163.1:0-10114 GCF_964826245.1 Armatimonas sp.
CGTGGGGTAGCTCCCCCCCATCCCCCGCCCGGCGGGGGGGGGATACAAGGAAAATCCTCATTGTTCCCCCGCCCGGCGGGGGTTAGGGGGCCAATTGCAAATCAAGGCAGGGCAGGGTGAGAATCAGGCGCTTGCCGCCCCGCAAAACCGTGAGCTTTACCTTCTGCCCGACTTCTTTGTTGAGACGCAGCCAAGTGTGGAACTGGCGCGGGGTCATCTGCGGCAGGGTCTTGCCATCCACCGCCACAATCACATCGCCGAGCTTGAGACCACCCAGCGACGCTGCCCATTTCTCGCCGGGAAAGACAAAGTTCACTTTCAGTGCCAGGGTCTTGCTGCTGGGAACCGGCTCCTCCCAGAACCCAAAGATCGGCGGGATCGCCCCCTGCGACGGGCGGGCGGAGATGTCGTAGGTGCGCCAGCCCGACGGTAGGGTGATGGGCTTTCCATTGAGCAGCACGCGATTTGCTCTTGCGGGGAGCGCATCCAGCGCAAAGGCAACATCGGCGGCGGTGTAGATCGGCTGGGCGTTGAGCATCGTCAGCCGCTCCCCCACTCTCAAGCCCACTTTCGCCGCCACGGAGCCGGGCCTCACGGATGCAATGCGGTTGCCATCATCCAGCGTGAGCCCGAGCACGCTCGGCGGAGGATAGCGAAAGAGCGAGAGTTTTTGAAATGTCCCCGCCTTGCGTTGCTGTTCAATCTCGGCATCGTGGACATAGTGGCAGTGGTAGCACGGCTCGTCGGCGCGCTTGGACTGCGCAAAGGCGGGGAACTTCTGGCGCAGTGTCTGAGGAGCAGGTGGCGAAGCCATTTTGGGCCACACCACCGTGCGCACTTGCTCCAGAAGCGTGATAAGAGAAGCCACCGAGACGTCGTCGCCGCCCCAGCGGGCGAGAGTGACACCGTCGGGAGTGAGCACCAGCCCCATCAGCTGCTGGTCGTAGTCGAAGCGAAAGCGATTGAGGTCCAGTCCCTTGAGGCTAATCACCCGAACCGGAAGATAGTGCTCCGTGAGCAGCGCAATCAGCTTTGGGTCGGTGGGCTGGAGGATCGCCGCGTCCCGCTTCTCCCGCTGGCAGCGAAAGAGCACAAAGAGCAGCTTCTTCTGCGCCCGTGCCTCGACAAAGGCGGCATCGAGATCGGCCTGCCAGCGCACCTGCCTCATGCGAGAACCCGCGCGACTTGAGCATCCCACGTAGCAGCATCCGCAATTAACGACGGGCGCTTTTCGGGTTCAAAGCCACTGCGCGCCACCCCACTCTGATCGGTGTGGATAAAGTGCAGTGCGACACCCGCACGCTCCGTCTCGGTCGTATTGGCTCCTGTGGCATGGGGCGTGCCGTAGCAAAAAAAGATCGCACCACCCGCTTTAATCTCCACAGGAATGGCTTTGGTTTCGTCGGGCCAGCAGCGGATGTGGTGATCGGAGAAGCCGTCGCGCTCGTGGGGTAGTGGCTCGACGAAGGCGCGGGGGATGACGTTGAGTGTCCCGTTGGCGAGAGTCGCATCGTGAACGGCGGTCCAGAGCGCGGTTCCCTTGAGCGGATCCGGAATCTGAAAGTACGCATTGTCCTGGTGCCAGTTCGTCCCCATGCCCTGCTTGCCCGGCTTGAGAAACACCTGGTCGAGATGCAGCAACGCAGGCGCACCGATCAGCGCCTCAATCGCCGCCACAACTTTAGGCGCAAAGGGCATCGCTTTAAACAGCTCGGAGTGCGGCCACATCGGGCAGAGCTGGAGATTGACTTTGGTGGTCGAGTAGGTCTTACCGTCGCCCTCCGTCGCGATATTGCGGAGCTTGCCCTCGGTCTTAAGACGCTCTAGCTCAATACGCATCGCCGCTACCTCGCGCTCGCTCCAGAAGCCCTCCACGGCCAGCCAGCCCTCGGTGCGAAAGAAATCCACCTGATCCTCGCAAAATTGCATGCGAAAAGGATACCATAGGAGCCGGCATGGAAATCGGGGAGTATGAGCGAATGTTTACGGTGGAGGCGGATCATTTTTGGTACCGCACGCTTCACGGCCATGTACTCAAGCTTCTCAAGCCCGACGCGCCCGACGCAACCGTTCTCGATGCGGGCTGTGGCACGGGGATGCTTGCCCGGCGCTTGACCGATGCGGGCTTTGCGGTCACGGGGCTGGATTTCTCGCCTGAGGCGCTCCGGCTTGCCAAGACGCGGGGGCTTGAAAACCTCACCGAAGGCTCTGTCAATGCCCTGCCTTTCTCCGATAACACTTTCGATGCCGTGGTCTCGCTGGATGTCTGGTACCACCAAGCCGTAGACGATACCCAAGCCGCAAAAGAAGCCGCTCGCGTGGTCAAGCCAGGCGGACACGTTCTGGTCAATCTCCCCGCCTACGACTGGCTCCGCGGCCACCACGATTTGGTCGTGCAGACCGCGCGGCGCTACACCCGCCCCCAAGTGAGAAAGCTCCTCACTGAGGCGGGCCTAGAGGTAACGTTTTGCTCGCACTGGAACACACTGCTCTTTCCCGCCATTGTTGCCGCGCGCTTACTCAGTCGGCTCCGTAAAGATGAGTCGTCGGATGTCGCGCCCGTCACGCCTTGGCTCAACCATACCCTCAGCGCCGTGCTTGCCGCCGAGCGCCCTCTTCTCTCCCTACCGCTCCCCTACGGGCTCTCGATTCTTGCCATCGGAAAGAAACCAACGTGACGATTCTCCAGCGCCTGATGCGCTTTGTGAGTGTGGGAGCGGTCTCCACCGTGGTCGAGTACGCTGCCGTCGCACTTTTTACGTATGGCCTCAGCTGGCGGGTGCTGCTCGCCAACCCGCTCGCTTACTTGCTCGCCGCAATCGTCAATTTTATCGGCTCACGTCACTTCACCTTCGCCGAAGCAAAAGACCAAGCCGCAACCACACAAGCGGGGCGCTTTGCCGTGGTGCATAGTGTCGCGCTTTTACTAGACTTTGGTATTGCCGCGCTGGCCGAGCGCATTGGGCCGCTCGGTGGCGTTGCGCCACAGTGGATCGGCAAGGCCATCGCGCTCCCCATGATCGCGCTCTGGAGCTTCACCCTGCACCGGCTCTGGACTTTCCGCAGACTGTCTTAATTTTTTGGGTATACTCTTAGCTATGATTGTAGGAGTTATTCGCGAGATTAAAGACGACGAGAACCGCGTGGGGCTTCTCCCAGCGGGTGTCGAGGCGCTTGTTACGGCAGGCCACACGGTTCTGGCGGAGACCTGCTGTGGTTCCGGGATCAACTTTGAGGACGAAGACTACGCCGCGGCGGGCGCACAGATTGTCTCGTCGCCTGAGGAGGTCTTTGCACGCTGTGAGATGGTCATCAAAGTCAAAGAACCACTTCCCGCCGAGTATAAGCTCCTGCGCTCCGGGCAGATTCTCTTTACCTACTTCCACTTCGCCGCCAGCCGCGAGCTCACCGACGCGTGTCTTGAATCCGGCGCGGTCTGCATCGCCTACGAGACGGTAGAAACCCCCGATGGACTCTTACCCCTGCTGGCCCCGATGAGTGAAGTGGCGGGCCGTATGGCGGTTCAAGAGGGCGCGAAGTACCTAGAGCGTGCAATGGGCGGACGCGGGATTCTCCTCGGAGGCGTCCCCGGCGTCGCCCCCGCCAATGTCGTGATTATCGGCGGCGGTATGGTCGGCACTGAGGCGGCGAAGATGGCGGCGGGGCTGGGTGCCAATGTGAGCCTCTTTGATGTCTCGATCCCCCGCCTGCGCTACCTCGACGATGTCATGCCCAAGAACGTGACGACCCTCTACTCCACCCTCGCGGCGATCCGCGAGAAAGCGCTCCAGGCGGATCTTCTGATCGGTGCTGTGCTGCTCAAGGGCGCAAAAGCCCCGACACTTGTTCCCCGAAGTGTGGTCGCCCAGATGAAAAAAGGCGCGGTCATCGTAGACGTGGCCGTGGATCAGGGCGGCTGTATAGAGACGACGCACCCGACCACCCACCAAAACCCCACCTACTTTGTGGACGGCGTCCTGCACTACGGCGTCGCCAACATGCCCGGCGCGGTTCCGCACACGTCTACGGCAGCGCTCACCAACGCCACGCTCCCGTATGTCTTGTCTCTCGCCAAAAAAGGCTGGAAGAAAGCCCTCAAAGACGACGCGGGCCTGCGCAAGGGCCTGAATATTGTCGAAGGCAAGCTCACCTACGAGCCCCTAAGCGAAGAGTTTGCAATCCCCTTCGTCGCCCCGGAGAGTCTGCTAGGGTAGTTGGGCCATCTCCCCGGCTCGTTCCTCGCCTCCCCTCTTCCCCTCATGGCTCGCAAGCTCGCCGGGAAGAGGGGCTAGAAAAGGTATTTCCAGGCCCATTTATGGGTCTTGCCGCAACAGCGGGCCGCTTTAGCCGCCCGAAAAGGAAAACCATGAGATTAGGTGGCCCCGTATTTGGGGATATTTCGACACCCCAGAAATGGGTCGCCGCGGTACAGGCAGCGGGCTACCGGGCGGCGTACTGCCCGGTGAAAAGCGATGCCGATCGTTCGACGATTGCGGCCTACGCCCAGGCAGCGCGGGAGAGCGATATTGTGATCGCCGAGGTCGGGGCGTGGAGCAATCCGCTCTCTCAAGACAACAAAATCCGGCGTGAGGCGCGGGAGTTTTGCAAGCGGCAGCTGGAGCTGGCCGAAAGAATTGGGGCGGTCTGCTGTGTCAATATCGCCGGGTCGCTGGGGGCAAAGTGGGACGGGCCGTGCGCCGAGGATCTCACGGCGGCGGCGTTTGCGCTGATTGTGGAGAGCGTCCAAGAGATCGTGGACAGTGTCCAGCCAGCGCGGGCGGTCTACACGCTGGAGACCATGCCCTGGATGTACCCGGACTCGCCGCAGAGCTACTTGGAGTTGATGCAGGCCATTGACCGAAAAAGTGTCGCGGTGCATCTCGACCCGGTGAATCTCATCAACTGCCCAGCGCGTTATTTCCACAACGCCGAGTTCCTGCGCGAGTGCTTTGCGCTGCTGGGCCCACAGATTGTCGGGGTTCATGCCAAGGATATTTTGCTTCGAGAGAACCTCACGGTGCACCTCGACGAAGTGCGCCCCGGCCTCGGTGGGCTGGACTACGGCGTATTTTTAGAGGAGATGCGTGCGCTCCCTCCCGACACTCCCTTTATGCTGGAGCATCTGCCCAGTGAGGAAGAGTACCGGCTCGCGGCGGCGTTCGTGCGGACACAAGCCTCACACTAGAGCACAACTGCCCTCCGTACAACAGGCTAAAGGTATACTCTCGGTATGGAGTTAACCCAGAAAGTGGCGCTGGTGACGGGGGCCTCGCGTGGGATTGGTGCGGCGGTAGCCCTGCTGCTCGCCGAAGACGGCGCGGATGTGGTCATCAACTACCGAAGCAAAGGCCCTCGTGCGGAAGAAGTGGCGACGCAGGTGAGAGCACTCGGACGGAGCGCCTTGCTGGCTCAGGCCGATATTACCCATGCCGAGGAGCGCGATGCCATGGCCCAGAGCGTCCGCGCCCACTTCGGCCACCTCGACTTGCTCTTTCTCAATGCCAGCGGCGGGATGGAGAAAGACAAAGATGCGGATTATGCGATGCAGCTCAACCGCGACTCCCAGCTTGCAACTTTAGATGCGCTACTTCCTCTAATGCCACCCGGAAGCCGCGTGGTTTTTGTTACCAGCCACTGGGCGCACTTCTACGGCACGCACCCCGTCGTGCCCGCCTACGAGGCTGTCGCAGCAAGCAAGAAAGCAGGCGAGGAGGGACTCCGCAGGCGCATCCCCGAGCTAGAGGCACGGGGCATCAGGCTCACTATCGTCAGTGGCGATGGCATCGAGGGAACGATCACGGTGCGGCTGCTGGAGCGCCTCCAGAAAGGCACTTTGGACAGTAGCCGCGATCTGCCCACGGTGGCTGAGTTCGCAAAAGCGATTGTCGCCTCTGCCACCGACGACAGCCTAGAGTCGGGGCACATCGCCTTTATCGGCTCTATCGAGCCGTGACCGAATCTGTGTGAGCGTCCCGCAGGTGAGATAGAGGTCGTAGGTAAAGACCATACCAGGCGTGATCGCAAACTTTGTCAGCGGCGCAAAGTACGAGCAGCTCCCGTGTTCCGGCTTGCCGTCGCCGAAGCGGTAGCAAGTCAGCTCGTCGGCGATAGGCACTTTTGCCCCGACCCCAAACTCGTCTTTGTCCACGTAGGCCGCCCAGTGCTCAGGGAGCTTGCGGCTCTCGTTGGGCCAGCCGGGCTTGCTGCGCGCCGCTTCGTTGCCACCGACCACCAGCGTGTCTAAATCCGGCTCTAAGAAAATCGCGGGAATCTCGTGGTGACGGCTCTCGTGGGAGTGTGTCCCGGAGTACGTCAGCCGGTACTTCACCTGCGCCACATCGCCCTTCAGCGTGATCCACTGCTCAAAGATCGCCTCGGGGAGGTCGGTGCAGCCCGCCCAGTTGCGCCCCATGCTCTTGGCGTAGAGATCCGTCTTGCCGATTTTGAGCGCCAGAACTTTCGCCGCCGTGCCCTTGTAGTCGCCGCCCTGCACCGGGTTCCAGCGCCAGGGCTGCTTTCCCCAGATCGAGCCGTCGTCGTCGCCGTAGTAGCTCTGCTGGACTAAGCGTCCGTGGTCCCAATGATTGAGCAGGTTCCGCTCGGACTTAGAGAGCGAGAGCCAGCCAATCGCCGCCCCCGACGATACCTTCACCCCGACACGGATCTTGCCATTATCGAGGAAGGCCCACTTCTCCGCAGGCGGTAAGACTCCGGCGGGCTCGGCGTCTTTGAGGTTCATGAACTTCCACTCGCGCACCAGCTTGCCGCTAGTGTCACGCAGGCGCAGCCAAGAAAGCTCCAGCTCGCCCTGGCCTTGGCACGGATCGAGGCGCAGTGCCGTGAGAGCGCCCTGTACGGGCAGAGTCGCCCTCAGCTCCTGCCACTTCTCGCCGGGCGTGTAGCCCACTTGGACGCTACGCTCCGCGGCAAACCCACCACGCGCATCGCCCCAGAACACCTCCGCCGAGCCACGTGTCTTTGTCCGCTGACGCCACTCCAGCGTGAGGGTTCCCCCCACCGACGGCACCTCACTCGCCATCAGATACGGGTCGCCGCCGGTGGTACGGATCACAAGATTGCCCTTCCGCGCTCCCAGATGGCACTCGTGCGCCGCCTTCCAGCCCCCCCGCTCTTGTTGTTTCATGCCGTAGCGTACCTCATCTGCTACCAGTTGAAAACCGGCAGTGTATAATTCAGGCCATGTCTTCCCGCTTTGAGATCGGAAAAGCCGATTTCTTCCTCGATGGTAAACCGATTCGTCTTCTGTGTGGCGAGCTTCACTTCGCCCGGATTCCGCGCGAGTACTGGGCCCACCGCCTGAAGTTGCTTCGGGCAATGGGCCTGAACACTGTGGCGGTCTATCTGTTCTGGAACCGCCACGAGCCCCACCCTGGCAAGTTCGACTGGTCCGGCATGGCCGATGCGGCGGCGTTTATCAAGCTCGCCCAAAAAGAGGGTTTTCTGGTCTGCTTGCGGCCGGGGCCCTATGTCTGCGCGGAGTGGGAGATGGGCGGCCTGCCCTGGTGGCTCCTCAAGAAGAAAGACATCCAGCTGCGCTCGTCGGCGGACAGCGACTATTTAGCGGCCGTGGAGCGCTACTTAAAAGAGGTTGGGCGGGTTCTCGCGCCACTTCAGCTCCCGCATGGCGGCCCGATTGCCTTGGTGCAGGTGGAGAACGAGCTGGGGGCGTACGGAACCGACCGACCTTATATGGAGGCGGTGCGCAAGTTCTTACTGGCTGCGGGCTTCACGGATGTGCCGCTCACCGCGTGCGACTGGTCATCGAATTTTACGCAAAACGCGCTTCCGGGCGTGCTTTCGACCGTGAATTTTGGCAATAGCGCCGAGCGCAATGTCGCTGAGTTCAAGCGCAAGCGCACCGGCGATGGCCCAGTCTTTGTGAGCGAGTACTGGAGCGGCTGGTTCGACCACTGGGGCAAGCCCCACGAGACCCGGGCTATCGCAGGGGCGCTCCAAGACCTCGGCTGGATTCTGGATAATGGCGGCTCGTTCTCGCTCTACATGACCCATGGCGGCACGACATTCGGTCCCTGGGCAGGCGCGGGTGGCCCGCCGTATGATCCGATTGTCACCAGCTACGACTACAACGCGCCGCTGGATGAGGCCGCAAAACCGACCGAAAAATACCACGCGCTCCGGGTGATGCTGGCAAAGTGGCAGCCGGAGAGCAAGCCGCTTCCTGCGATCCCTGAGCCTATGCCCGTGATCGCAGTCCCCGAGATTGCACTCACCGAGCGAGCGCCGCTCTTTAAGAGCCTGCCCCGTGCGATCCGCACCGAGAGGCCTGCCGCAATGGAGAGCTACGATCTTGGGTTTGGGGCGATGCTCTACCGGACAACTCTCCCCGCTGGCCCCGAGGGTGTGCTAAAGCTCGCCGAGGCGCACGACTGGACGCAAGTTTTTGTGGAGGGCGTGCGTGTGGGCGTCTTAGACCGACGGCGCAACCAGTCCACGCTTCGTCTGCCCACGCGAGAGAAGCCCATACAGCTCGATGTACTAGTCGAGGCGATGGGACGGATCAACTTTGGACGCGGCATCCACGACCGCAAAGGCCTGGTCGGTGAGGTGAGCCTCGATGGCAAGCCGCTCACAGGTTGGGAGGTCTTCCCGCTCTCTTGGGGTGAGTCCCCGCTTCCGGGGCTACGCTTCTCCGATAAAGCGCCGACAGAAGGCCCCGCCTTTCATCGAGGCAGCTTCACGCTCACCCAGACTGGTGACACGTATCTCGAAATGAAGGGCTTCCGCAAGGGCATGGTCTGGGTCAACGGCAATGCGCTGGGGCGCTTCTGGCATATCGGGCCACAGCAGACACTCTACTGCCCTGGTTGCTGGCTGAAAAAAGGCAAGAACAGCATTATCGTGCTGGATTTAGAGACGCCCACCAAGGCCACAGTCATGGGCCGCACCACGCCTATTCTCGACGAGATCGTGGTGGATCTGAGCCAGCGCCACCGCAAGCCTGGCCAGACCCTGCGGCTTGAGGGCCTCACGCCGACACATACGGGCACGTTCGGCCCCGGCGGCGAGTGGCAGGAGGCGCGCTTTGCCGCGCCTGCTAGGGGCCGCTATCTCTGTTTAGAAGCGCTCAGCGCCCAGGATAACAGTGTCTACACCACCCTCACCGAGCTAGAGCTACTCGGCCCTGACGGCAAGCTCTTGTCGCGCGGTGCCTGGAAGATCGCCTACGCCGACAGTGAGGAGCTGGTCGGAGAGAGCGGCACGGCAGACAATGTCTTCGATCTACAGCCCGTCACGTTCTGGCACACAGCTTGGAGCGCAGACAAAACGCCCCATCCCCATCAGCTCGTGGTAGACCTAGGAAGTGAGCAGACGGTCACCGGCATCCGCTGCCAGCCCCGTCAAGACAACGACCACGGGCGGATCAAGGCGTATCGGATTTTTCTCAGCGCCACACTCTTTCCCGGACTCTAGGACAAACACTACTATTCCTATTGCAAAACTAGAATTAACAGAGTAGACTAGACGCCAGTATGCCTGAATTAAACTGGGAAGAGCTGGACGCAAGTGCCGTACTCCAGCGAGCCGTCGCAATCTACAGCGACGGCCTGAAGCTCGCCTGTAGCTTCGGCGCTGAAGACGTGGTGCTGCTAGATTTGATTTCCCAGTCCAAGCTCCCGATCTCGGTCTTTGTGCTGGACACGGGGCGGCTCCATCAAGAAACCTACGACCTCTGGGCGCAGCTCAACCAGCGCTACGGCATCAAGATCGTGGCTTACACGCCCCAGACTGAGCCGCTCCAACAGCTTCTCCAGCTCAAAGGTCCGGGGAGTTTCTACCACTCTATCGAGAACCGACGCGAGTGCTGCCAGCTTCGAAAAGTGGAGCCGCTCTCGCGCGCTCTGGCCGAGGTGAAGGGCTGGATCACCGGCCAGCGCCGCGAGCAGTCTGTGACACGTGGCCGTCTCCCTAAGCTTGAAGTTGACGCGGCGCACGGCAGTATCGCCAAGCTGAATCCCCTCGCGGACTGGACCGAGGCACAAGTCTGGGAGTATATCCATGCCCATCGGGTACCCTACAACAAACTCCATGACCAAGGCTTCCCCAGTATCGGCTGTGCCCCCTGCACCCGCGC
>NZ_CBAYMC010000164.1:0-10100 GCF_964826245.1 Armatimonas sp.
CGAAAAGCTCACGCCGGTCCTCGGGCTTGGCGGAGAGAATCCCATCAATCTCGCTCTGGTTGACAATGGCATAGGCTCCTCTGCCCACGCCCGTGTCGGTGAATAAGTCCGCGATATCTTTCAGCCGACACGCGACTTTATTGAGCAGAAACTCGCTGTCGCCATTACGGTAGATTCTGCGTGTCACACTGACCTCGGAGAAGTCTAGCGGCAGGAATCTATCTTCGTTGTCTACCGTGAGCGTGACCTCGGCCATGCCCATCGGCTTGCGCTTGGACGAGCCTGCAAAGATCACATCGCGCGCATTGGCGGCCCGCAGGTTAGAGGCTTTTTGCTCCCCCAAACACCAGACCAGTGCATCTAATAGATTCGATTTCCCCGACCCGTTCGGCCCGACGATACAGGTGACACCAGGGACGAACTCGATCTCCGTCTTGTCCGCGAAAGTCTTGAAGCCATGAAGGGTCAGGCGTTTGAGGCGCATAAGCGGTGCATTTTACCAGATTCCCTCCTCCCAATCCTGGGAGGAGGGGGAGAGAGGAGGGAGCTCACACCCGCATGACGGAGACGAGGATCACCGGGCGGCGACCGACGCGCTTCTCGAAGAATTTCTTGAGGACATTGCGAATATCGCCCTGGAGCGCTTCGGGCTCGCGGGGGGCATCTCCCTCGCCTTCCAGCAGCTTCTCTACCACCTCCGCAGCCTCGGAGAGAAGCTCATCGGCGCTGTCCATGTAGAAGCAGCCACGCGAGAGAAACTCAGGGCCACCGATTAGCTCACTGGTCTCCGAGTCCAGCACCACCACCACATTGACAAAGCCATCATTGGCGAGGAACTGACGGTCTCGCAGAACCAGCTCATGGATCTCCTGGCCTGTGTCACCATCAATAAGCACCGCCCCCGACGGTACCCGATCCACAACCTCGCCCTTCTCTGTATCTAGCTCCAGCACATCGCCTAGCTCCAGAACAAAGACATCCTCAGGCAACCAGCCCATCTCTTGGGCGTACTTGCTGTAGAGATGAAGCATGCGGCGCTCGCCGTGCACCGGAATCACGTACTGGGGATTGGTGATGTTAAGAACCAGCTTGAGCTCGTCGGAGTACCCATGGCCGCTGACGTGCACGGGCATGAGGGCATCGTAGATCACGTTGGCCCCGAGGGCAAAGAGGCGATTTACCACACTCCAGACCGCCGACTCATTGCCGGGAATCGGAGACGACGAGAGCACGACCGTGTCGCCCTTCTGGATCGTCACCTGCCGATGATCGCCGCCCGCCATGCGCGAGAGCCCGGCGAGTGGCTCGCCCTGGCTCCCCGTGGTGAGGATCGTCACCTGCTCGGGCTTGTTGCTATTGATATCATCGGCACGCATCCGAATGCCTTCGGGCACCGAGAGGTAGCCCAAAGCGGCGGCCATGTCCATGTTCTGCGCCATCGAGCGACCGATGGCGGCTATTTTTCGTCCGTATTTCTTGCTGGAGTCCACGGCCATCTGCATTCGATGGATCTGGCTGGCGAAGCTGGCGATAATCACGCGACCCGGCGCTTCGGAGATCACCCGGTCAAAGGTCTGGCCCACGATGCGCTCCGAGGGGACATAGCCCGTGCGCTCGACATTCGTCGTGTCGGAGACAATGGCGAGCACGCCCTCTTCCGCGATTCGAGCGAGCTTGGGGATATCAAAGAGCAGGCCGTCTACCGGGGTCTGGTCCAGCTTGAAGTCGCCAGTATGCACCACGGTGCCTGCATGGGTGCGAACCGCCAGCGCAAAAGAATCCGGGATGGAGTGGGAGACGCGGATCGGCTCGACCACGAAGTGCCCGAGCTGGAGCACATCATCCGCGCTGTACTCGATCAGCTTGACCTTGTCTAAAAGCCGTTTCTCCCCCAGCCGGTTCTTCGCCAGCCCCAGCGCCAAAGCGGGGCCATAGACAGGAACCGAGTTTCCGAGCTGAGGCAGCACAAACGAGAGCGCCCCGATATGGTCTTCGTGGCCGTGCGTGATCACAATCGCCTGGATCGAAGCGCGGTTTTCAACCAGCCAGCGCACATCGGGAAGCACAAGGTCTACCCCGAACATCTTCTCATCGGGGAACTTCAGCCCACAGTCCACGACCAATAACTGGTCCAGAACCTGATAGACATAAAGGTTTTTACCGATCTCACCAATTCCACCAAGGGGAATAAAACGCAGCTTGCCGGGAGGCAGAGTTTCCAAAAAGCGACTCCTTAAGTCAGAAAATACTACCGACAGTATACCGCCCCTAAAGATTTTCGCTCAGCCCCCCACAACCCACGCCCAGCAGGGCCTTTAGAGCCTCACCGCAACAGGCACACACTGGCCTGATTAGCTTCCCAAATACCTTCGCACTAGGGGGACGTCTTCGGGGTGATCCACATCCGCTCCTACCCCAGCGTGGTTGGAGACAATCGCACGGGCACTTGCGCCACCCAGCAAGCGGCTGACGGCGGCTTCGAGCTGTGGGAGCGTGAGCAGCGATGGTGCGACGCGGGAGGCGAGCAGGCGCAGGATCGTGCTGGGGCCGAGCAAGGCGGCAAGGCCCGGGACATTCTTGCGGAGCGCGTAGGCGTGGCGCACCACGGCTTCTTTGGTGCGCAAGAACTCGGGGTTGAGAACGACCAGGTTCCCTCCCGTAAACTCCCCCTCGGCAAGCTTCAGGGTCGTGCGGCGCATCTCGGGGAAGGCGTCGTAGCAGACTTTCGCGGGGATGATCGAGTAGACAAAGTCCGCGCTCTCCGGGGAATCGGCAAGTAAATCCGTGACGGCTTGAGGGGTGAGAAACGGAATATCGGCGGTGACGACCAGAAAGCGCATCTCCGTAGCATTGAGCGCCGCAACACCGTTGAGGAGCGTGTCCACCATCGACTCACCACCAGACACAGCAACACAGCCAGGCAGCAGGGGCACGTCGCCCGCCAATAAAATCCGGCTAATGCCCGGCGTCGCTTGGAGCGTCTCGACGACGTGCTGATACATCGGTTTGCCATTTAACTCCAGCAGCGCCCGGTTGCGCGTCCCCGGCGGGAGTAGCGGCTCCCAAGACGCGGCGTGTTTTTCTTTAACAGCGCCTCCTGCCAGCACCAGTGCAGCAATACTCATAAAGTTACAGACTCTCCACCAGCTTCAGCCACGCGATTTTCCCTGCGAGTTTCTTCACCAGCTCCAGTGCATGCGCCCGATCCCGCGTCAACCCAAACACCGACGAGCCCGAGCCACAGAGCAGCGCACGCACGGCTCCTGCATCGGTGAGGGCAGCATGGAGCGCCGCCACTTCCGGGTAGGCAGGAAGCACCGCGGCCTCGAAGTCATTGGACAGCCTCCCCCCAGCCCCCTCCGGCTCCGCGAAGGGGGAGTTTATCAGTTGCAGAGTGGCAGTGCCCGGCGCACGATTCGGGAGTGCGTCGAGAAGCGCGTAGGCCGGGCCCGTGGGCACGCCGATGGCGGGGCGGGCGAGCACGCCGTAGAACTTGGGGATCTTTAGCGCAACAGGTTCGATGATCTCTCCACGGCCTCGCATCCGCACCAGCCCTCTGAGCTCGCCTTCCTTGCCCTGAGGGAAGGGGCCGGGGGATGGGTTCAGAAACAGCGCGACATCGGAGCCGAGCTGCGCGGCAAGGGGAAAAAGCGCCTCTATCGGCGCTTCCAGCGCCTCACCGATTGCCTTGAGCACGGTGGCGGCGTTGCTACTGCCCGCCCCGAGTCCGGCCTGAGCCGGGAGGCGCTTGGCAAGCGTGATCCAGACCTGGAGCTCTTGCTCTGGCGCAAGCGTGTCCAGGGCGAGCTGAGCGGCTTTGTAGGCGAGGTTCTCCACACCTTTGGGAATCGGCTCGATAGCCACGGCATCCGGACGGCGGTCTTTGAGGATCAGCTTCACCTGGCGCGGGCCGGGCTTGACGGTGATCATTAGCTCGTCGGAGGCGGAGAGAAGCACCACGAGCGAGTCAATGTCGTGAAAACCATCCGGGCGTGGCAGCCCCACATCCAGCGTCAGGTTGAGCTTACACGGCGAGCTTAGGGCCGCTTTGTAGGGAAGGCTCATTTCTTGGGCGTGCCCCGGCGCAGGACAACGGAAGAAATACTCCCCGAGACGGCTTTCATGCGCTTATAGCCGGGCGCGGCCACTTTAAAAGCAATTGGCTTGCTTGGGTCAAGGGGGCGCACATCTAGCATCACTTTCCCCGCAGGACCGCTGACGGAGTACATATCCGGAGCAAGTGGCACCCAGGCAGGAAGCTTCACTCTCAGCTCGGTCTGGAGGAAAACTCCATTGCGCACGGCATTGACCAGCGCCCCAGGAGTCGTGTCTTCCAGGTGGTAGAGCGCAAACCCAATCACTTTGGAGCCAAAGACCTCATCGGTGTCGAGAGCCATCCCGATGTAGTAGTCCATACCCTCCGTGTTGAGCTGCCTGAGGCGCTTATCGGCGGGGCCAGCAGCACTGTAGCGAGCCATGAGCGGCGCGATCTGCCGGTTGTAGTAGAGCTGTAAACCCGCCGCCTCGCAGAAGTCATCGGTCTTGCGCGGGAGCGCCAGTACATCCTCACGAAGCCACTTGAGAAACAAGCGCTCGCCGAGAAAGCCTGCCGCATCATTTTCAGGGTCTTTGTAGCCACGCGCAGCCAGTAGCACCAAGTGCCCCCACTCATGCGCAATTGTCCGCGCCCACTCAATCTCCGGACGCGGCTCCGCAATCTCAAAAAGATAGACATGGTGTGCCTTGGTCTCCGCCGCCGCACTCGCCCGTGTTGGTGCTTTGACCCGTGTCAGCCAGACATTGGCGATCTCCTCGCCCTGCGGGTAGGTCGCCTCCTGTCCCACACGGTCTTTATGAAGCCTCAGCAGTCGTCCTGCTAGCCGCGCCACTTTAAGCGCAAACGCACGGTCGTTGGAGTCGTGGCGCACCGCGACCACCTGCTTAAAGCCGCCACTGACAACCGGTGCATAGACAGCGATCTGTCGTGAGAGCTTCAGCCCGTAGTTGGGCTCCTCTTCGGCCTTTCCCAGCATCGTGGTGGAGGGCGCGACGACCAAAAATCCCCCGGGCAGAGTCTCCAGCTCCATCCCCGTACCAAGCTCACTGAGCGCTTCTTTGTTGGCGGGGTTGATGGGAAGGTCCTGTGGGGCGGCGAAAAACTTCATGCGCTCATTGTACCGTGCGACTCTCGATTGCGACTTCCGATAAGGTACAACCAGAGACGTGACTCCTGAGCTTTTGACCGATCTCGAAACCCGACAGAGTGCCTCGCGCTCCTGGTTCCCGCCGCACCTGAAGATACGTCCCCTTCTCTGCGATGCCGTTGCACAACCACAAAGCACCGACGAGGTTGCTGTGCTTGTGGCGTGGGCCGAGGCGCAGGGTAAGAGTCTTCGTGCCATGGGCGGCGGAAGCGGGACAGGCGAGCTTGCGTCTGTCGATATTGCCCTAGACACCAGCCACCTCACCGAGCTCTCCTGGAGCGAAGAGGACCTTACCGTAACAGTGGGGGCAGGCAAGACAGTGGGCGCCCTGGAAGATCAGCTCGCTCGGCATGGCTACACCACGGGGCACGTGCTAGGCAGTGCGAATCTGGCCACGGTGGGCGGCTGCATTGCCACGGATGCACATGGGCTCTTTACGGGGCGCTACGGCAGCTTCCGTGAGAGTGTGCTGTCTCAGAACACGGTCGGCGGGATTATCGTGGAAGCGACCCTAAAAATGCACCCTCAGCCCGAGGCACGTGCCTGGGCGGTGTTTGACTTCGGAGACTTCGACGATGCCTGCGATGCCCTGCGCCTGATCCACCGCTCCGATGCAAGGCCCAGCTTGGCAAGAATAACAGCGCCACAGCGGGTTCTACTTGCCTTTGAGGGGGACGAGGTTGTCCAGACAGGGCACTTTCAGATGGCCTATGCCGTCTGCCAGCAGCTTGGCGGCATACCTGCCTCCCCCGATGATGGCGAGCGCTGGCTGGAGGGCCGCCAGCGAAGTGATTTTTGGAGCGCTAACGCACAGTCAGACACTTTCGCCGATTTTATGCGCCAGAAAGCCCCCTGGTCTTCTGTTTCAGAGACCTGCCAGCGCCTGAGAAATGTGTTAGAGGGCCGGGTGGCGAGCCTCGATATCGAGGTCGCGCACCCCACCCCACATGGAGCGACCCTAGAGCTTGCCTTCACGCTTCACGGCGACGAGCAGCGCTATCGGGAGCTTAGAGAGCTTATCCTCCCATCGCGGAAAGCGTGACATCAGCGGGACGGTCCACACTACCGGTTCCCCAGCCAAAGACGCGATGGGCATTGGCAAACAGGATCTTCTCACGCTCATCGGAGGAGAGGCCTGCTTCATCCATCATTGCCAAGTTCGCCGCAGGATCGCAACCCGGAGCGGTGGAGGAAAAGAGAAGCTTGCGTGCCCCACTCATGGCCTGGATGGCATAGCGAATTTTCTCGGGAGCCAGCGAGCCCGCGATATCTAAGAAGAGGTTCGACGGCTTGACCGCAAAGTCAATCGCGGCACGCCACTCCTCGCCGCCCATCCCCGAAGCGACAATCTTGACGCCCTGCATAAAGCCGGCAATCTCCACCGCGTGCCACATCGCCTCGGCCGTCGGGGTCTCGATCAGTAGCGCCTTGCTATAACGTCGGATCAGGATCAGCAGCTCACGCGAGTACTCTAGGGCCACCGGCTCACCTGTCGCAGGATTGGGGTAGAGAGCCGCTCCCACAAAGTTCTCAGAGTACAGGTGACGCCGCATCTGGGCGCTTGATTCCTCGTGCTGGGCGGGCTGCACCACGAGCCAGCCACGAAGCTTAACCGGGCTCCCTGGATTTGCAAGCGTATCAGCGACAGTCTCGTTGCCTCCAATGGGATCGTAGCGACGGGCCAAGAGCGACGAGAGACAGGCCATCGTGATGCCACGCTCTGCCAGCGTGCTCTGGACGGTCTCGGTCTGGTTCCAGGTCGGGGCTGCGGGGGTTGGTCCCCAGCCACAGTGGACATCGATGATCTCTTCTGCCATATTACGCTACCGCCCCTCCGGCGGCGAGCAGCCGCTTCGTATTCCCACCCAGAACCAGCTCACGGTCGGTGTCACTAAGCTTTGCTACCTTGGCCACCGCAAGCGACGCTGAAACCGAGCCACGCGCCACACCGCCCGAGCCATAGACCACCCGGCTCGCGCCAACTAAACTCACGGCATAGGCGATCTCCCCCACCCCACGGAGCGCGTCGGTGCAGAGCAAGTAGCGCTCCTCGGCCTGGGCCAGCGCGACGGCTTCGGAGAACGCCGGGCCACTTAGCCCGGAGAACACCACAGAGCCTGTATAGCCCGTTGCGGTGACCAGGCGCGCAAGCTGGGTCGCATCACCGGGCTGGGTCGCCTCAAAGAGAATCGGCACCCTCACGCCGCGTCCTGCCAGCGCCTTAAGCGCATTCTCCAGCGGGGCATAGACGATAGGCCACTTCTGGGTTGTGGGAAACAGACAGATCAAGCGTGCCCCGGTCAAGAGAGTGTCCGACTGGGCCACACGCGGATCGAGCACGCCAGCGGGAAGCAAAGTCCCCCCAGACTCCCCACAGCGCACCTGGGTCTCTTTATTCCCCGCCGATGGGGAGTGAAAAATCGCACGGGTGGAGAGAGTCACCGCCCCTGCCACACCGTACTTTGCCATCATGTTCTTTAGAGTGTTGGTACCCGGCTCCGCGCCACGGGGAGGCATCGCCCCAAAGAGGGTGTACAAATCAAGAATCGGTTCCGCCATCTGCTAACTCCTTTGCTTTCTTAAACCGCACGGCGAGGCGCTCTTTGCCCAGAACGGCCATGAGCTCAAACAATCCGGGCCCCACCTCACGGCCCGTGAGGGCGACACGTACCGGGTGGGTCGCCTCGCCTTTTTCACGCTTATGGCTGGCCGCCACCGAGCGAACGGCTGCTTCAATGGCCGCAACACTCCACTCAGGAAGCGCCGCAATGGCACTGTCCAGCTCCGCAAGATAGGCACCAGAGCCCTTGAGCCACTTTGCCACGGATCTCTCGCTGTACTCGGGCAGCTCAGAAAAGAAAAAGTCCGTCACTTCAGGCACTTCGCGTAGCTCCTTAACCCGCTCTTGCTCCAAGGCAATGGCGGCGGCGGCGTAGTCGGCATCAAGTCCCTCAGGCAGATAGGGCCTTGCTTTCTCGTAAAACGCACTTGGGGAGAGGCTGCGAATGTAGACCCCGTTCATCCACTGGAGCTTTTCCAGGTCAAAGATCGCAGGCGACGGCGAGATTTTCGAGATATCAAAGGCTTCGATAATCTCCTCACGGGTCATCACCTCGCGGTCATTGCCCGGAGACCAGCCGCAGATAGAGAGGAAGTTGAAGAGCGCCTCAGGCAAGATCCCATCCTGGTTGAGATAGCCGATCAGAAACTCACCGGTGGGGACATAGTTTTTATCGAACTCCGGCACCGGGCCGAGCAAGGGCTTGGCACCATTGCGCTTGCCCAGCTTCTTACGGTCATTGCCAAGAACGCCAGGGGTATGCAGGAAGATCGGGGGCTCCCAGCCCATGGCCTGGAAGACACTGACGTGCTTGGGAGTCGAGCTGATCCACTCTTCGCCACGGAGCACATGGCTGATCTCCATGTCGTGGTCGTCCACCATAGCCGCTAGGTGATAGGGCGGCAGGCCATCGGCTTTTAAGATTATGAAATCGTCTTGGGTGTTCGCGTCCCAGAGCGTCTCACCGCGCAGAAAGTCCACCGTGCGGATCGGGCCTTCCGTGGGCATCTTGAGGCGCACCACGGCACGCTCGCCGTCGGCCACGCGCTTGCGAGCCTCGGCTAAGTCATAGTCGCGGAAGTGCCTATCGTAGCGATACGGAATCTTGCGGGCATCGCAGGCCGCACGCTTGCCCGCCAGCTCTTCTTCCGTCTCAAAGGCCCAGTAAGCTTTTCCCGCATCCAGCAGTGACTCCACAACTTCCGTGTAGCGTGCTTTGCGAAGCGACTGGATATACGGCCCAAACGCCCCGCCGTTCTCGGGCAGGAGCGCCGGGTCTACGGTTCCATAAGCCTCAGGCAGTGCCGCAACACTCGCCCGATCCGGGCCTTCGTCGTAGGGCGTTCCGAGGGCATTCAGCGACTGGATAATATGCTCCAGCGAGCCCTTCACCAAGCGCTTTTGGTCAGTGTCCTCGATGCGTAGCAGAAAATCCCCACCATATCTCTTGGCAAGCAGGTAGGAAAACAGCGCGGTACGAAACGCTCCGACGTGAAGAAATCCGGTCGGGGAAGGGGCAAAGCGCGTGCGCACCCGGCGCGGCTCGCGGCCCATGAAAATATCAGAAGAATCAGTAGTTGGCACGATTGCCTATGATACCCCGAAATCTGCCGTGCCCGCGAAGGTGGGAGCGCGACGGTGCTTGGTGGCTTGCTCAAAGGCGAAGGCAATCTTGAGGAGAGTGGCCTCGGAGTTGGCGCGACCCCAGAACGCAACCCCGACGGGCAGGCCGTGGACATGGCCCGCCGGGACGGTGATACTGGGATAGCCTGCGACGGCGGCGGGGCTGGTGGCGCTCCCCAGAAAGTGGTCGCCGTTGATCAGATCAATGGGCCAAGCTGGAGCCTGGGTCGGGGCGAAGAGAGCGTCGAGCTTGTGCGTTTTCATCACGGCATCAACTCCCTGCTCACGAGACTCTTTCCGGCATTTTTCCCGCGCCTTGAGATACTCTGGGCTGGTCAGCGGCCCCTTGGCCTGCGCTTGCTCCAGAAACTCTTGCCCAAAGAACGGCAGCTCCTTGGCCTTTACGCTATTGTTAAACGCGATCAGCTCTTTGAGGTTTTTTACAGGCGTGCTGGCCAGCTCTGCAAAGTACTGATTGAGCCCGTCTTTGAGCTCGTAGAGCAGCACTGTGGTTTCATCAGCATCAAAAGTGCTCACCGTGGGCATGTCTGCCGGGTCAATGATCTCCGCCCCAAGCTTCTTGAGCACCGCGATGGCGTCCTCGGCAAGCTTGTCGGTCGCGGGATGGTAGCCAAAGAAGCGCTTGCGGGCGATGCCGACGCGCTTGCCCTTCAGGCTCCCGGCAACCATGGCGCCGCTGTAGTCTTTTCCCG
>NZ_CBAYMC010000165.1:0-10073 GCF_964826245.1 Armatimonas sp.
AGGTGGATCGCGGGGTGCTGAGCACGATCTTGCCCAAGCCTCTCACCCGAACGGCAGTTTATGCGGGGAAGTGGCTGGGGATCTTGGGCTTTGTGCTGGGAAGCTTGCTCTTCTGGGCGCTGGTGCTCTTTGTTGTGGCGACGGTGCGAGATCCCCATCACTCTCATCGTAATATCTTTCTGGCGCTCCCTTGCCTCGCACTCTATCCTCTGGTCTTTACGACTCTCGCGCTCTGCTTCTCGACGTTTAGTGCGTTTCCCCTCGCCGCCGGACTCTCGGTGATGGCGGCAGGAATTGGGTGGGCGGAGGGCTTGCTGCGCTTTTTGGAGCGGACATTTGCGATTCAGGCCCTGGGAGTCTTTGCGACGGGGGCGAGCTACGCCATGCCGATCGGGCGGATGGCACGCTGGACAACCAAGCTTCTTGGGCCATTTCCCACTCTCGATGGCAAGACCATCACGCTTGCCAGTCCGTTTCCTGGTCAGCAGGCTCAGCCGATAGACTTCGCCTATATCGGGGGCTATGTGGTGCTGGTATTTCTGCTGGGAGCGCTGGTTTTTGGGCGACGTGATTTGTGAAATCGGGTACAATCGCTTCCTATGAGAGTAGTCATTGTGGGCTGTGGGCGCGTGGGCTCTACCCTGGCGCGCCTGCTGGCGGAGCGTCACGAGGTCACGGTTGTGGACCGTACTTCCGAGGCGTTTCGGCGGCTGGGCAGCAAGTTTCAAGGGCAGAAGATCGTCGGGCCAGGCACGGACATGGATGTTCTAAAGCGCGCGGGGATCGAGGGGGCGGATGCCTTTATCAGTGTCACCGATGGCGACAATCGCAATATCATGGCGGCCCAGATCGCGAAGAAAATCTTTAATGTCCCTCAGGTTTTTACCCGTATCTACGATCCGTCGCGGGCGGCGGTCTATGCGGAGATGGGAATCCAGACCCTCTGCACCACTTCCACGGCTGCAGGGCTCTTCTGTGATCTTGTCGAAGGGCGACGTCCAGACGCGTTTATGGATCAGCTTGCCAGCTACTTAGATACCGCACAGAAAGTTTAGAGAAGTATGTACGTGATTGTGATTGGTGGCGGCAATGTCGGCTACTATCTGACCAAAGACCTCGTGGCGGCAGGCCATGAAGTTTTGTTATTGGAGAAAGAGCGTGCCCGTGCTCAGCGGCTCGCCGAAGACCTTGGGGAAGTTGTGCAGCAAGGGGATGGCTGTGAGGCACGTGTCATGGCGGAGATGGGCTTCGCCCGCGCCGATGTGATTGTGGCGGCCACGGGTGAGGACGAGGATAATTTAATCGTCTGCCAGATGGCTAAGCAGCGCTTTGGGATCAGCCGGACAATCTCGCGCGTGAACTCCCCTGCAAACGAAGCCCTCTTTGCTCAGCTCGGGATTGATACCACGGTCTCCTCGACCCGCCTGATCTTCAACCTGATTGAGCAGGAAATTGAGGTAGATCATCTCATTCCCGTGGCTGCCCTTGCTCGCGGTCATCTGGAGATCGTCTCCATCGAGCTCTCCGAGCACTCCCCGGTTGTCGGTCGCGCGATTGGCGAGATTGCGCTGCCGGGGGATGCCCATATCATCGCCCTGCTTCGCGGCGACAAAGGGCTTCTCCCCTCGCCTAATGCAATTCTGCAGACGGGCGACACCGTGCTGACTCTGGTTCAACAGAACCAGGAGCCAGCCCTACATGGTGTCTTCTCGGCTTAGAAACGAGCGCTGAGTGAGGCGGTGATTGCGGTCGCGGCCTCCCGTGCGCTACTGTCCGTGATAAGCCCTAGGAGCTGACTTGCCATCGCGCCTGCGGGGATCCCGTAGGGCAGGGCGAGAGTCAGGGTAGCCGCGAAGGCCTCTAGTGCCGCCGCAGCTCCTGCGGGTGCACTGCGGAGCAGGAGAAGTACCTCGCCTGGCGTGCCATCGGCAAACAGCCCCACGATCACAAGCCCTTCACAGCCGCCCGCCTTCAGGGTCAGGGTCAAGCTCTGGCGCTCGTCGGGGAGCTGGCGTGGCCCGGATACAGGCACCGTTACCGCGACAACAGGCGTGGGAGTCACTGCGGGAGTAGGAAGAGCGATAGACTCTTTGGGTGCCTCGGCAACCGTCGCGATCATTACAGGCGGTGCTTCAATTACAGGCGGTGCTTCGGGCTCTGGCGTCGGCGCAGCGGCAACCCCCTCGGGCTCGTCCGCAAAGGGATCACTCAGGCTAATCTCAGGCTCGGATGGGAGTATCTCAGGAGCAGGAGCGGGTACACTGCGTGCGGAGCGACCGTTTTTAGGAGCGGCCACCGGGGGCGCATCCTCCTCAAAAAGTTGGGTAGACATGAGGCGATTATAAGGGGCAAACATGAGTTTTGTCAACTTCTCCTACAGGCAAACGTTTTCCCATATGTTTGCCTCTTAAAAATAGTCGCGTTTGCACGTAAGTTTACCAGTAAAAATTATTGACAGTCCCATATGTGGCACGTATAATCAACCTCGTCCACTACATGTAGTAGCTTCCCCAACTTGGCAGCTACTAGTGCTAGTGGAGCAAACATAGTAGTATCTTAAATTAGAAAGTTATTTCAGCGGCATGCAGACAACCTATACCCTCGGTGAGAAGACATTTCTCCTTGATGAAGAAAAAGCGGCGGCAGCTCTCGCAGCAAAGCGTGTGATCAATGGTCGCTCGACCATGACCTTTAACTTGCTTCCCCTGCGCTACCAGTGGGCCTACAATCTCTATCAAAAAATGAAAGCCAATCACTGGGAACCAGAAGATGTCCCCATGCAGCGAGATGCCGAGCAGTGGCGCAGTGATAGTGCCCTCTCCGATATTGACCGCTGGATCGTGCGCATGGCCATTGGCTACTTCTCCGCCGCTGAGGGAATTGTCGGCGATAACATCCAGCACGTGGTGCGCGAGCTGGTGACGGCTTCGGAGCTGAAGCTGGTGCTAGGCCGCCACGCCCACGAAGAGAACATCCACGCCGACTCACTGCTCTACATGATCAGCTCACTGGGCATCGATCCCCACGAGTGCGAGGCGATGTTTGAAGACATCGAGACGATCCGCAAGAAAAACGAGTTCGTCACCCGCGTCTCTCGCTCCCTGCGCCGGGATCTGGATCTGACCACGCGGGAGAACAGGCAGCTCTTAGCCAAGAATATCTTTGTCTTTGGCCAGTGCATGGAAGGCACCCAGTTCTACGGCTTGTTTGGCATGGTGCTCTCGCTCTACCGCCAGGGCAAGCTCACCGGAATCGGAACCATGTTCCGCTACACCCTCCGCGATGAGTCCAACCACATCGAGGTCTTCCGCAATCTATTTCTCGGCCTGATCGAAGAGAACCCCGAGATCTGGACGCCCGATTTCCAGCAAGAGCTGGTGGACTTGATGAAAGAGGCCGTGAGCCTAGAGAAAGCCTTCATCAACGACTGCCTCCCTGTCGCCGGACTAGGGCTCTCGTCGGAGGAGTTCCAGCAGTACATTGACTTTATCGCGGACCGTCGCCTAGAGGGTGTGGGCCTCTGCCCGATCCACACCGGTCTGGTCAATCCCCTCCCCTGGCTCGCGGAGCTGATGGACATCAAAAAAGAACAGAACTTCTTTGAGGGCCGCGTCACCGAGTACCAGAAATCCAGCTCGCTCTCCCAAGTGGACGACGACGAGCTGTAATCCTCCCCCCCATCCCCCGCCCAGCGGGGGGGGATATGAGGTAATCTCTCTTTCTGCTTTGTCCCCCCGCCCGGCGGGGGTTAGGGGGGCGAAATGTTTTAGGACATGCAATTACAATGACAATTAATCTGCCGGAAATCTTGCGCGACTTGGAGATCAAGCGCGCGGCACTGCTGCCAAGCGACCAGAAACCGTACTTTGACGGGCTGGAGGCGGTTCGCGACTTGGGCCTGCCGGAGCTTGAGATACGGCTTATCGGAAAAGACGCGGAGCGCACGTTTGCGCCTGAGATCGCGGCGCAGATCGTGGGCGACGCCCTGGTGACCTTTCACTTTGCACGCGGCCAGCAAGACGTCAACACCGACGAGAACCGCACGTTTGTGCGCGACACCACGACGCGTGTGGTGGAGAAGCTCTCCCGCCTGGGCGACAATGGACGCGGGGCACGGCTCAGCGACTACGATCTCTCGGTGCTGGTTGAGGCGGCGCTGATCGAGAAAGGTGCCTACGAAGTCGCCAAGGCTCTCGTGATGCAGCGCACCAGCTTCCCTTCCTCGCAGAACACGATCCCCAGTGACCAGATGCGCCTGATCCGCCGCAACGGCCAAGTGGTGCCTTGGAACCAAGACAAGATCGAAGTGGCGGTGCGCAAGGCGTTCCTCTCGATGAAGATGGAGGCCGACTCCGCGCCGCAGATCACGAGCCGGGTGAGCGAGCGTGCTCGTGGCCTCGGGATGACCTACATTCCTATCGAGACCGTGCAGGACCTTGTGCAAGAGGAGCTGGTGCTCGCGGGCTACATGAAAGTGGCCGAGGACTACATTCTCTACCGCGCCAAGCGCATGATGTTCCGCGCCTCCGAGGCAAGTGTCAGCAACGCCCCTGACCCGCAGTTCGCTTTAATTCCCGTCACCGAGGACGATGGCACGAGCAACTTCTGGGACGGTGAGGATCTGCGAAAGCGCATCCAGTTCGCCTCCATTGGCCTGGATCTGTGCTTAAGTGCCGGTGAGATTGAGGCTGAGCTGCGCCGCTCCATCCGCGCCGATATCCGCCACGAGGATCTCAACAAGACAATCGTTCTGAACGCCAAGATGCTGATGGAGCGCGATGCGGACTTCTCGTTCTTTGCGGGCCGGATTCTGCTGACCTACATCTACGAAGAGACCCTGGCCTGGGACATCGTGCGCGATGGCATTGGTGGGCTCAAAGAGGCGCACAAGAAAGCCTTCAAGCAGTACTTAGACTACGGCGTGCAGATCGAGCGCCTCGCGCCCAGTCTTCTGAGCTACGATATTGACCGGCTCGCCAACGCCCTCGACCCCACGGCAGACCTCGACTTCGATTATCTCGGCCTCCAGACCCTCTACGACCGCTACCTCATCACGGACAAGACCGGCAAGCGCCCACGGCGTTTGGAGGCGCCGCAGTTCTTCTGGATGCGCGTCGCGATGGGCCTGTTCTACGCCGATGCACAAAATAAAGAAGAGCATGCGCTAGAGCTTTACACCATGTACAAAAGCCGCCGTTTCTGCTCTTCTACGCCTACTTTATTCAACTCAGGCACACTTCATAGCCAGCTAAGCTCCTGTTATCTCTACAAAGTGGATGATAGCATCGAATCCATTATGATTCGTGGTATTGCAGAGAATGCATTCCTTTCCAAATGGGCTGGAGGCCTCGGCGGGTCATGGACAGCCGTCCGTGGAACCGGAAGTCACATTAAAGGGACTAATGGAGAGTCACAAGGCGTGATTCCCTTCCTTAAAATGCATAATGATCAGCTTGTGGCTGTCAATCAAGGGGGAAAGAGGGCTGGTTCTGGCTGTGCTTACCTTGAAGTTTGGCACAACGATATCTTTGACTTCTTAGAGCTGCGAAAAAATACGGGCGATGAGCGCCGCCGCACGCACGACATGAACACGGCAAACTGGATTCCTGACTTGTTCATGAAGCGCATGGAGGCCCGCGCGATGTGGACTCTCTTCCGCAGCTCCGATGTCCCTGACCTGCACGATCTCTTTGGCTCGGCTTTTGAGAAGCGCTACGAAGAGTACGAGAAGCTGGTGGACGAGGGCAAGCTCAGTGGCAAGAAAGTCGAGGCCATCGAGCTCTGGAAGGCGATGCTCAAGCTGATCTTCGAGACCGGCCATCCGTGGATCACCTTCAAAGACCCGTGTAATGTCCGCTCACCCCAGGATCATGTCGGAGTTATACATAGTAGTAACTTATGTACTGAGATAACGTTAAATACAGGGCCAGAAGAGACTGCTGTTTGCAACTTAGGATCTGTTATTCTCGATAATCATCTTGATGCAAATGGAAATATCGATCATATCAAGCTAAAAGAAACTATTCAGATCGCGGTGCGGGCACTCGACAACGTGATCGATATCAACTACTACCCCACCAAGCCTGCGGAGACGTCTAACAAGCGCCACCGACCGGTTGGGATGGGCGTGATGGGGCTTCAGTACGCGCTCTACAAGAAAGACATCCCCTTTGCCTCGCAGGAAGCCATCGAGTTCAACGATGAGTTTATGGAGGCCATCGCCTACTACGCCTACGAGGCATCCAGCGACCTGGCGGCAGAGCGCGGGGCGTACTCTAGCTTCAAGGGGAGCAAGTGGGATCGTGGGATCCTTCCTCCCGATACCATCGAGCTGCTGGAAAAAGAGCGCGGGGTCGAGATTAAAGTTGCCCGGGGTGGCAAGCTAGACTGGGCGGCGCTCCGCAGCAAGATCCAGGCGCAGGGCATGCGCAACTCCAATGTGCTGGCCATCGCCCCCACGGCAACCATCGCCAATATCATGGGAACGTCGCCCTGTATCGAGCCGATGTACAAGAACCTCTTTGTGAAGTCGAACCTGTCGGGTGACTTTGTGGTGCTCAACTCGTTCTTGGTGCGCGATCTCAAGGCGGCCAACCTCTGGAACCAGGAGGTCGTGGACCAGATCAAGTACTTCGATGGCGATCTGCACAACATCGAGGAGATTCCGGAGTGGATCAAGCAGAAGTACCTCACGGCGTTCCAGATTCCCTTCGAGGCGCTGATTGACGCCGGTGCTCGTCGGCAGAAGTGGATTGACCAGAGCCAGTCGCTGAACCTCTTCTTAGGCACGCCGGACATGAAGGCTCTCTCGCACATGTATCGCTACGCCTGGCACGCAGGCCTCAAGACGACGTACTACCTGCGAACGCTGGGCGCGAGCAATATTGAGAAGGCCACCGTCTCTCTCAAGATGCGCGAGACCGGCTCCAACGCCGCCGTCGCGGAGGCAGCCGCCGCCAAGAAGGTCTTTACCGAAGCGGAGCAAATCGCCTGCTCGATTGAGGCCATGCGCAACGGCGAAGAGTGCGAGGCGTGCCAGTAGCCCTCCTCCGTGATTCCCTCCTCCCCCAGCCCCCGGGTACCCTCTGGGTGCCAATCCTGGGAGGAAGGGGAAAGGAGGGGAGACAGAGATTTGAGCGAGATTTTGAGGTCAGGGGCGATTGCCTCTGGCCTTTTTCTTTTGTCTACTTTGGAGTGATAGAGCGAGCATGAGCACAGAACTACGTAATCAGATTCGCAACTATTTGGGGACAGACAAGATTACAGCAACAAACACCTATGTCAAATTTGGGATTGACAATACCATTCAGGAACTGATCCTCTGTTTTCAGCAGCCACTCTCTCTTGAGGAACTCTCCAGTGCTCGTTATTTTCTCCGTGATGGACTTGAGACCAAACTAGCTCTTGTCCCAAAAATTCAGGAAGCTCTGGAAGCCAGTGAGCTTACCCGGATTATGCGCGAGCGGCTTTTGAATAGCGTCGCCTCGGAGCGTAATATTCTGGTGGACGCGATGCGGGCCAATATGCTGGGGTATAAAGAAGTCTTCCATGCTGCCTTCCTTCGTTTTCGCGATACTGACCCTCTCTTGATGCCAACTCTGATTCGGGAAGCCTGTTGGACAAGAGCTGTGGAAGGGTGGGAGCTTCACGAGAAACTTCTAGAGAGTCCTTGTTATCTGAGTCGCTGGGCTGCTCTGCAGTGTGTGGAAGGCATGATTGATTTTTCCAATGCGACTCTCCTGGAGAGAATTACCTGTGATCCCCATCCACGTATCTCCAAAGAAGCACTCTATCGCTGGGCGCTTTTTGAGCGCGATTCTAACCATCACAGATTTACGAAGTCGGAAAATCGACAAAAACGCAAGGAAATCGAAGTGACTCGCCCTCTCATTTTTAGCGATCTTTCTCAGCTCTTTTGGAAACATCAGCATGAGAAAAATGTCGCTTGGCCCTGGGACTACACAATTGAAGAACTCTCGGCCTTTGAGCAAACCCTTCCCTGAACACAACACGCCTCGGACATATCCCACTTTTCTTGTGATGAATCACAGAAATGATGTGACGCATCACAGAGACATAGGGACGCATCATAGGCTTCTTAAGATCAGTCATTGCCTCTCGGGGAGACGGCCCAAGAAGCCTCGGATGCATCACGGAAAAACTAGGATTGGGCACTGCAACCTTGGGATATATCCGCGTGTCGCATCACTGAGGGGCATTTAAGGAGACCCTCAGCGTATGGCAAAACAGAATCGGCTCGCACCGCCGGTGGTGCAAAAAGATCGAGACAACCTAGAGATTCTCAAGACCTTCACGGACTACCAGCCCGCAAACGCGGCCTACTCAAAGGCGCAGGCTGAAGCGAAACGCAATGCGCTGGATGCGGCGCGGACAGCGGAGCTACAAAAAGAGGCGGAGCTTGCCGCCGTACGAGACCACACCGATGCGATGGAGCGGGAGTACCATGCCTTTATGCTGGGTGTGAGTGAGCAAGTCGCCGCACAGTATGGCAAAGACTCCGATGAGTACCAGGCGCTGGGCTACAAGAAAAAGAGCGAGTACAAGCGCCCCGCTCGCAAGCCCAAAGCCCCCACTCCGTAGAGCTCCCGCCGGTTGGAGCGGCGGGACTGGAGAGCCTTCGGCTACAAAGGCCGTCCCGGCCATACAGAATATTCCGATCTATGGGCCGGGTACCCTCTGGGTTGCCCTTCGTAGCTTTAGCTCTCCAGTCCCCTCGTTCTGATCGGGGGGACTCCAACCGGGGGGATTAGCGCGAGTAGGCCAGCCCAGCGCTGGTGGCGTTGGCTTGGCCCAAGCGGACACGGTAGGCGCTGGGGCTACAGCCGAAGTGGGCGCGGAAGCGGCGGGCGAAGTAGCTCAGGTCGCTCCAGCCGACGCGCTCCCCGATCTCTTGGACGGAGAGGTTGGTTTGTAGCAGTAGCGTGGCGGCGCGCTCGGCGCGCAGCCGGGCGAGCCAGGCCATCGGAGGCAGGCCGGTGTCAGCACGGAAGCGACGGACAAAATACGTGGGCTCTAGATAAGCGAGCGCGGCCAGCTCGGTGAGGGTCCACGGACGCGAAAGCGCCTCTTCGAGCTGGGACTTGATGAGAGCTGTGCTGGGATGGGGCGTATGGGCCACCGTCTCGGGGGGAACTTGCTCGGCGAGGCGGGCGAGAAAGACCAGCAAGTAGCCAAGGCGCTCCAGGCCGCTCTGGGAGCGCTCGATACTCTCCAAAGTGCGAAGACAGAAGTCAAGATCGTCTGGCTGGAGCACGGTACTAGCCGTCCGGGTCAGGAGTGGCTCGTCGAGAACGCCACGGAGCAGCTCGGCACCAAAGCAGCAGTTGATGTAGTCCAGCTCCTCGCAGTCCAGATAGGCGTGCCAGGTGCCGGGGCGCAGAAAGAGCACATGGCCTGGCAGAAGTGCGGTATCTCCCTGAGCCGTGTGGTGTGTCCCCGTGCCTGATAAAATCAGCACGGCTTCGAGGAAGTCGTGGTCGTGCGGCGCGAGCGTCCCCGTGAAGAGATGCCGGTGGACATGGATCGTCAGCGGCCCGGTGCCAAAAATCTGGCGCCCAAAGATTCGTCGTGGAGTGGAAGTCAAGATTGTCCTATATTTTCGACAGCAACGGCCTAACGTCCTCTCTTGGATTTCGGGTACAACACAGAGCAAATGTCTACGACGACCCTCCGACTCGGTGTGCTGAGTTTTGCGCATGGACATATCCATGCCTACTGCAATAAGATCAAGACCTTCGATGATGCCATTTTAGTGGCGTGCTGGGACGACAACGAGGCGCGGGGCCGCGAGGCCGCCGAGCGCTACGGGATGGAGTTCGAGAGCAGCTACGAGGCGCTGGTGAGCCGTGCGGACATCGATGCGGTGATCATCACCAGCGAGACCAATAAGCACGCGGACTTGACGGTTGCGGCGGCGGCGGCAGGCAAGCACATCCTCTGCCAAAAGCCCATGGCCACCACGCTGGAAGACTGCGACCGGATGATCGAGGCGGTCGAGAAAAGCGGCGTGCACTTCCAGATGGCCTTCCAGATGCGCTGCGACCCGCTGAACC
>NZ_CBAYMC010000166.1:0-10007 GCF_964826245.1 Armatimonas sp.
GAAGCGGACCCTCTCGCAACTTGTGAGGCGATCTTCCCTGGCTCGCGTGCGCTGGTCGAGAAATACGGCCTCGATGTCACGCGTCGCCCACACCGCAGCAACGCCGAAGAATCCCCGCTGGGCTGGATGCCCAAGCGACACTTTGGGACGTTTCTGGAGCGGCTCGCCGCACTGGATGAAACCGAGGCACGCGCCCTACGCTGCCCCTATGCGGGTTAGGAAACAAAACAAATGCACTACACAAGTTTGGGCCGAACCGGCCTTAAGGTCTCTCGTCTCTGTCTGGGCACCATGAACTTTGGCCCGCGCACCACCGAGCCAGACTCCTACGCGATCATGGATCGTGCGCTGGAGCTGGGGGTGAACTTCTGGGACACCGCCAATGTCTACGGCGGCAAAAAAGGCGAAGGAATCACCGAGCAGATCATCGGGCGCTACTTTGCTCAAGGTGGCGGACGGCGCGAAAAAGTCGTGCTGGCGACCAAGGTCTATGGCGATATGGGCGAGTGGCCCAATACTAGCCGCCTCTCTGCGCTCCATATCCGAAAAGCCTGCGAGGACTCGCTACGCCGCCTCCAGACCGACTACATCGATGTCTACCAGATGCACCATGTCTGGCGGGACGCGCCCTGGGACGAGATCTGGCAGGCGATGGAGCTTTTAGTCGCGCAGGGGAAAGTGCTCTACATCGGCTCATCGAACTTTGCGGGCTGGCATATCGCCAAGGCGAATGAAGCGGCCAAGCGGCGCAACTTCCTCGGGCTGGTTAGCGAGCAGAGCCTCTATAACCTCAATGCCCGAACTGTGGAGCGAGACTTACTGCCCGCCTGCGAGGACTACGGCCTCGGGGTAATTCCCTGGTCGCCGCTTGCGGGTGGTCTTCTTGGCGGCGTGCTGGGCGATATTGATGAGGGCTCACGCCGGTCTGGCATCAAGCTCGATGATGCAGGCCGAGCGAAGATGGAGAAGTGGGAAGGCCTCTGTGCGGAGCTGGGAGAGTTTCCCGCGGATGTTGCCATTGCCTGGCTCCTGCACCAGAAAGTCGTCACCGCTCCGATCATCGGACCGCGCACACAGGCCCAGCTGGATGGTAGCCTGCGGGCACTGGAGATTGCACTCAGCGCGGAGACGCTGGCGAAGCTGGATGAGATCTTCCCCGGACACAAACCGTCGCCGGAGGGTTATTCCTGGTAAAATACGGGGCATGCAAACCCTCGTTATTTTTACCGCACTCTCTCTCTTGAGCGGAGCACCGCGCTCCGCTCAAGAGACACCGACGGCTCCCACAGTCGCCACACAAGCAGCTACGCCTGCGGTCGCGCGGGACTTTTTTCTCTTCTCCAAAGCGCTTCTGAACCTGCGTGAGGGCGAGATCTCCTCTCTGGTCACGATGGACGTGAAGGGTGAAGGCCTTGCCGTGGTGGTGCAGGCGCAGATCCATCTCATTCACAAGTTCAGCGGTGCTTTTATCAGCGAGACGACGGTGAAGCCGCCAGTGAGCGGAGCCACAAAGCGCTATAAAGTAACGCACGATGGCAAGACTACTTGGGTTCAGGACCTGGGTGCCAAGACGTACGCGATCCAGAAAGTCAACGATGACAATGAGTTTCTCGTTCGTGGGCTGCTCTCCGGGCTCGCAAAGGCGGCGCTAGGCAAGCTCGAACCCGCCCAGCTCAAGCTCCTGACCGCCGCTGAGCCTACTCCCGAGCTTGCAGCAGAGCTCGAAGTGGCTGTTGCCAAAGACGACGGTAGCCTGAAAGTGCGCAACGAGATCGTAGCGGGTAAGCCTTATCGGGTTTATGAGCTCAAGCCCGACAAAGAAAAAGGGATTCTACTTATCTATGTCAATGCAGCAAACCGCCCTGAGCGCCTCACCATGGATCTAGAACAAGACAAGCTAAATATCAAGTTCGTTGAGGTTATCAAGAGCAGCTTGCCGGTTCTTCCGGCGAATACCAGCTTTAAATTTAAGCCCACCCGAACCATGAAGAAAGTGAAAAAGATAGACCTAGGAAATTTCTAAAGATGAAAGCAATGAGGCAACAAAAAAAGGCACCGCCTAGTGCGGCGCAAGCGGAGCTTGAGAAGCTCCAAAATGAGCTACGCCAGCGGCAATCAACGCTCTTTAAAGACCTAGATAAGCTAAAAGAGAGTGAGCAGCAAAAAGCCTACGAGACGATTAGTGCGAAGCTGTTTGCGGAGTTTTGGCCCAAGTACCAGAAGCTCATCAATACCAGCACCGGCGGTGTTCAAGTCCGCGCCCGCATTGCCGCAATAAACGTGGTGGAGTTGGGGCGGAAGCCATTGCTCGTTGATCAGCTTGTTGCCGATATTATTCGTGAGAGCCGGGAGCTCCCCGAAGCGGCCCAAGTGGCCATGCAGCTGCGCTACCGGGCCTACATGGGTAAAGAGGCAAAAGTCAAGGCGCAGCTCGCCGCACTGGGGAAGTCTAAGAACGCTGCCGTGCAGGCCGCCGTGCTCTATGCGACGGCGGAGCTGACCAAGGACACCGACGCCAAAGCCGCGGTGCCGCTCTACCGGCAAGTGGTCGCAAACTACCCTGCCACGGACTATGCCAAGCGCGCCAGAGGCGCCATTTTTGAGGCGGAGAACTTGCAGGTCGGCATGGTCGCCCCCGAGATCACCGGCTCAGATCAGGAAGGCAAGACCTTCAAGCTCTCGGAGTACCGGGGAAAAGTGGTGATCTTAGACTTCTGGGGATTCTGGTGAGGGCCCTGCCGCGCGATGCTTCCGGCAGAGAAAGAGATGGTCAAGCGACTCGCTGACAAGCCCTTTGCTCTTATTGGAATCAATAGCGATGGCGACCGGTCGGTCGTCAATAAAATCTTAGAGCGCGAGAAAATCACCTGGCGCAATGTGATTGATGGAAATACCAGTGGTCCGATTGCGATGGCCTGGAATATCAGTGGCTGGCCCACGATCTATGTTTTAGATAAAGAGGGCAAGATCCGCCACCGGGATCTGCGCGACGACGAGCTCGAAAAAGCGGTGGTCAAGCTTCTGGCGGAGGCTTGAGCCTCGTTCCCAGCGTGAGGCAAACCAGCCCGCCAAGCAGTATTCCCGCGAGGGTCTGGTAGGCAAAGTGGGCTCCTGACTCGACTCGCGACCATGCCATGAGGGCTGCCCAGAACCACCACAGTGGGGCAAGTTTTGGGTAGCGCTCGGTCAAGATATAGGCAAGGCAGACATGGGCCGCCGTGTGCCCGCTCGGAAATCCACCATCACCGCCCGATGGTCGGGCAAGCACATGAAAGCCGTGCCAGGTAATGGTTTTGATAAGCCCAAAGAGCACGGTCTCCCCTAGCATCACGGCCACGACCCAGAGCGCCAGTGCCTTGTCTTTATTGCGCCATGCCTGAGTCAGTAAGTAGCCCAAAACGATGACCAGCGCTGTGGTGTTTCCCTCTCTTCCGATGACTTTGGCGAGTGACTCAACGCCCAAAGCATTTTTGTGGTCGAAGGCAAACCCGATGATGGCTGCCAGGCCTAGTAAGGGCCCCGCCACGAGGTGTGGCGACTTCACCTATCTTTTCTCCGAGGGATTTCGGAGCACGATCTCGGTGTAGTCCAGCCCTGCGGCTTCCAGGGACTTATGCCAGGCGGGAAAACGGCGTCGTGCAGCCGTGATCAGGGCGGTGTCTTGGCGCTCCAGCGCTTTGGCATACAAGGGCTCGCCCTTTGCATGTCGCTCCTGAATCCGGCGCACGACTTCTTTCTCATCCCAGTCATGGTAGCGGCGAATGGTGTCGTAGTCGAGGCCCGCAGCTTCGAGCGCGGCTCGCCAGGAGCCAAAGTGGTGGCGCTTGACAGCGGCAGCGGCAAGCGTGGGATCGAGCTTGAGGGAGACATGCCGCCACGAGAGATCCGCGTTTTGTGTCGCTAGCTCCTGAAGGCACTCGATGATTCGCTCGTTGGTCCAGCTTCGGTAGCGTCGTAGCTCGTCGTAGTCCAATCCTGCGGCAGCGACGGCGAGGGGATAGGAACCAAAGTAGCGTACTGCGGCTCTGAGCAGAGGGAGATCCTCACGAGCGAGGCCTGAGTAGGAGAGATCTTGCTGCGTTTCGTAGCGACGAAGAATCTCGCCAAGGATGGTGTCATTTGTCCAACGGGGCACGGGGGCTTATTCGGCAGGTCAATTCTGGATTCCTCCTCACCCGCGTTTTTGCACTCCGCACTCTTACACTGGTTCTTCTAACCCATCTGCCCTGAGACGCGGTATACTAAGCTCCAACGTATGCACTTTTTCTCTCGGTGTGGCGGTATCGCCCAGATTATCCAGCGCTCCTGAGCATCACACGGTTCGGGGTGGGCAGTGTCGCTCGCCTCTTGGGTTCGGCGAATCGGCGTGATTTTTGCTTCCAGGGGCGCTGCTTTGTTTGTCTCGCCGCCGACCCTGTGACCGTTTCCCAAACGTAAAGACTATGGACTATTCTAAGACACTCAACTTGCCGCAGACGGACTACCCGATGCGCGCCGATCTACCCACCCGCGAGCCGCTCTTTCAGGCACGCTGGGCGGAGCTGGACCTCTACCAGAAGTCACTCGACAAGCCCGCGCCCAAGGGGAAGTTTGTTCTCCACGATGGCCCGCCGTACTCCAACGGCAACTTGCACCTCGGTCACGCGCTGAATAAAACCCTCAAAGATATCGTCACGCGCTACAAGACCATGTCGGGCTTTTGCTCGCCCTATGTTCCGGGCTGGGACAACCATGGCTTGCCGATCGAAGTGCAGGTCGTCAAAGAGTTTCGCGAGAAGAAAGAGCCGTGGACGCCCGACACGCTCCGTGCCCGCTGCCGCACCTACGCCGCCGAGTGGGTTGCGGTGCAAAAAACGCAGTTCCAGCGCCTCGGAATCCGCGGCGACTGGGAAAACCCCTATCTGACGATGGCTCCGGCATTCGAGGCGAAGATCGTCGAGACGTTCTTGGCGATGGCGCGCAAGGGCTATGTCTACCGGGGCCTCAAGCCGGTGCTCTGGGACAGTGCCAACGAGACCGCGCTGGCCAACACCGAGGCGGAGTACAAAGACCATGTGAGCCCGGCAATCTATGTCGCCTTTGAGAGCGTGAGCGAGCCCGGCATGCGTGCGGTGATCTGGACCACGACGCCTTGGACCATCCCCGCCAATGTCGCGCTGGCGTTTCACCCGGACTTTGACTACGCGGTGGTCGAGACCGAGAAAGCGGGCAAGCTGGTGCTCCTGGGCGAGCTGCTCGAAGCCACGGCAGCGGCTTGCGAGCTGGGAGCCGTCACCGTTCTGGAGACCCGAAAGGGCGCAAGCTTTGAGGGGGCACGCTTCCGTCACCCGCTGCCAGAGCTGGATCGTGACTCGGTGGGCGTCTTGGCGAGCTACGTCACGACCGACACGGGGACGGGAATTGTCCATACCGCGCCGGGTCACGGCGCCGATGACTACATCACGGGGATGAAGTACGGCCTGCCCGTGCTCTCTCCGGTGGATGGACGGGGGCGCTACACGGAAGAGGCGGGGCCGTTTGTGGGCCTTAGCACAGATGAAGCCAATAAAGCGATCCCAGAGCGCCTGGCCGAGGTGGGGGCACTGCTGGGGAGCTACAGCTTCACCCACTCCTACCCACACTCGCCGCGTGCGCCGTACAAGCCGCTGCTCTTCCGCGCCACAGTTCAGTGGTTCGTCTCGGTAGACCACGACGGGCTGCGTCAGAAAGCCCTTGATGGCATCAAGGGGGTTTCCTGGTACCCGCCTGCCGCGGAGAACCGCATCACCGCTGCCGTCGCCGGACGCCCCGACTGGACCGTCTCACGCCAGCGTCACTGGGGCGTCCCGATCGCGCTGTTCTATGCCAACGGCGAGCCCGTGATGGACGAAGTCGCGTTCGATGCTGCTGTTGCCGTGATCCGTAAAGACGGTGTCGAGGGCTGGTACAACACCGCGCCCGAGGCAATCTTGCCCGAAGGCTTTTCTTATAACGGCGTCGCCGCTTCCGACTTTGAGAAAGAAAAAGATGTCCTGGATGTCTGGTTCGACTCGGGAAGCACCAGCTTTGCCGTGCTCGCCTCTGGCGTCTGGCCTGATCTTGATGCTACGACGTGGCCCGCCGATCTCTACCTAGAGGGAAGCGACCAGCACCGGGGCTGGTTCAATAGCTCGCTCATGATCGCCTCCGCACTCCGCGACGTGCCCCCGTACAAAGCGGTCGTCACCAATGGCTTCACGGTGGACGAGCTGGGCTACAAAATGTCGAAGTCCAAGGGCAACACGGTTGACCCACTGGGCGTGGTCGAGCGCTACGGCTCCGATGTTCTGCGCCTCTGGGTGGGCAGCATCGAGTACACCGAGGACACCAAGCTCGGGGACAATATCTTAAAGCAGCTCGCCGACAGCTACCGAAAGCTGCGCAACACCCTGCGCTTCTTGCTCGGAAATCTGGCGGACTTCAACCCGAACACCGATAAAGTCGCAAGTGAAAACCTAGACCCACTAGATGCCTGGATTCTCTCCAAGCTCTCAGGCGTGGTGAGCGAAGTCACGGCTGCCTACGACGAGTACGCGTTCTACAAAGCAACCCAAGCGCTGATCGGCTTCTGCAACACGGAGCTCTCGGGCTTTTACCTCGATGTCCTCAAAGACCGGCTGTATACGTCGCTTCCTGAAGACCCCAAGCGCCGCTCGTCCCAGACCGCCATGTTCGAGGTCGCGACCGCTCTGGTTCGCATGCTCGCACCGGTTCTCGTGCACACCGCCGAAGAGACCTGGGACTTCCTGCCCGCGTGGGACGGCAAAGCCCAGAGCGTGCATCTCGCCGACTGGCCTGTCGCAGGGGAGAGCAACGCGGCATTGGGGGCTCGTTTTGTGGCACTTCTCACCGTGCGCGATGCTTTCAATCTTCAGATGGAGCCGTTTCGTCAGGCGCTGGCTGCCGCACGTGCCGCAAAAGAGCCAACGGATGGCCTGATCTCCAAGCCCGAGGAGGCCTACGCCGCGATTACAGTAACGCCCGCTCTCGCGGAGGCAATCGGCCCTAGCATTGAGGAGCTTCTCGCCTTAGCGCTGGTCGTGCCCAAGCTCACAGTCTCGGTGGGGGACGCACTCTCCGTCACGGTCTCGCCGGCTCCCGGAACCAAGTGCGCTCGCTCCTGGTTCGTGCGCGAAGATGTCGGCTCTGACCCGGAGTACCCCGAGATCTCCGCCGCACAAGCCGCTGTCGTTCGCGAGCTGGTTCGGCGCGGGACGATCCCTGCTGACGGAGCGGTATAATACTTCGTTATGCCTAAACGCCTCGCGCCTGCCGGGTTCTATCTCCTGGCAGGCGCTATTGCTATCGTCGACCAGGTGGTAAAAGCCATTGTTATCGCAAAGATTCCCGTTCACACGTCGGTGCCGCTCTGGCCCGGGGTTTTTCACCTGACTCATGTCCAGAACGATGGGATTGCCTTCTCGATGCTGGCGGGAAAGACCTGGCTGATTACGATTGCCTCGATGGTGATCATGGCAGGGATTGTATTTTCCGAGCGCAAGGCAAGCGGCGGGCTGGATCGGTTTAATGGAATCGCGCTGGCGTTGCCGCTTGGGGGCGCACTGGGCAATTTAATTGATCGGCTACGCTCCGGGCTGGTGACCGATTTTCTCGACTTCCGGGCGATTAACTTTGCGATTTTCAATGTCGCAGACACGGCGATCACAATTGGCATCTGCTTACTGGCGATCAAGAGCTTCTTACTGACCGACTATGCCCCTGCGAAGCCCGAGCGCACTGAGCTTACTGAGGAGACAACCTAGATGATCCCGGTTCTCTTTCACATTGGCTCGTTCCCCTTGCGCTCGTGGGGACTGCTCCTCATGATTGCTTTTCTCATGGGCGCGCTACACGGCACTAAGCTCGCACCGCGCTACGGCATCAAGCCCGATGACCTCTGGGACGCATCCCTGGCGGGGCTTTTTGGAGGCGTGCTGGGGGGACGGCTGGGGTATGTCCTCCAAAATATGGGCGAGTATCTCAAGAACCCTGCGCAGATTCTGAACTTCATGAGCGGGGGGATGACTAGCTTTGGTGGGATGCTCGGTGGGGTTGTGGTTGGTTTAGCCGTCTGTAAGAAGAAGGGGATGAATCTTTGGGATGCCGCCGATGTCGTTGCGCCGTCGCTGGCGATCGGGTGGTTTTTTGGGCGCATTGGCTGCCTGCTCAATGGCTGCTGCTACGGCCACAAGTGCGATGTTGCCTGGAAAATGAACTTCTACCCAGACGAGCACACGCAGGTTCTCGGGGTTCATCCTACCCAGCTCTACGAAGCGCTGGGGATGGTGCTAACCTATGCCACTCTTATGTTCATCACCAAGCGACGGGTATTTCGCGGTCAGGTTTTTGCGGCGTTCTTGGTGCTCTATGGCATCGTGCGCTTCGTGGTCGAGTTTTGGCGGGAGCAGTCTGGCGTGGAATCTGTGAAGTCAGGCCTCTCCACAGGGCAGTGGGCGAGCCTTCTGGTGGTCGTTGTGGGGCTGGCACTGGGCAGTGTGCTGGCAAAGAAGAATAAAGTTTGAGTTGTTTTTGTCCCCCCGCCCGGCGGGGGTTAGGGGGCGGTTTCGCATGATTGAGCTAGTTGTTACCGAGGCGGGCGGGCGTTTGGACGCCTTTCTGGCTGCACACCTTCCCGAAGTCTCCCGTGCGCAGGCGGCGCGCTGGATTGATGAGGGGGCGGTGCTGGTGAATGGGAAAGCCGTCAAGGTTTCCTACAAAACGCAGGCAGGAGACACGATTGCGGTCACGCCGCCACCCATGAAGCCGACGGAGCTGGTTGCGGAGGCCATTCCCCTCACGGTTGTCTATGAAGACGATGATTTTTTGGTGATCAACAAGGCAAAGGGCATGGTGGTGCACCCTGCGCCGGGAGCCAGGACGGGGACACTGGTTCATGCGCTTCTCGCCCACTGCAAGGGCAAGCTCTCCGGGATCGGGGGAGAGGAGCGGCCTGGGATCGTGCACCGGCTGGACAAAGACACGTCGGGCTTGCTCGTGGTGGCCAAGAACGATGTCGCGCACCGGCACCTACAAGAGCAGATTCAGAGCCGCACGGCCAAGCGCACCTATGTGGCCCTGTTCTGGGGAAGCCCGCACTTTGACGATGCCGTGATCGAGGCCCCGATAGACCGTCACCCGGGGGATCGCCATAAAATGGCCGTCAGTGAGCCAGGTGAGGGACGCGATGCCGCCACGGAAGTGCACGTTCTGGAGCGCCTTGGCCCAATGACCATGATCGAGTGTCGGCTGCGAACGGGTCGGACGCACCAGATTCGTGTCCACTGCCAGTTTGCAGGCTATCCTGTGGTCGGCGACTCGGTCTACGGTGGCCTGCGGAAGCTGGATATCGAGACGAAGGGCCAGGCGCTCCATGCCTGCAAGCTTGAGTTCATCCATCCACGCACCGGGGAAGCCCTCTCGTTTACGGCTCCCTTGCCCGGTTACATGCGCGGCATACTCGCCACCTACCGCCGAAACCACCCCGACTAAGTCCCGCCCGTTAGAGGGGCGGGACTGGAGAGCCTTCGGCTACAAAGGCCGTTCCGGCCATACTGAATATTCGGATTTATGGCCGGAACGGCCTTCGCAGCTTTAGCTCTCCCGCCACGCCGTTCCAATCGGCGTGGTTCTTATCGAGGGGAGGTATAATTCCCGTATGCAACGACTTGCCGCAACACTTGCCGCGCTGGGGCTGGCCGCAGGAGCACTTCTGCCTGCCCTCTCCCAGGACAAAGCCAAGACCCCCAAGCCAGCTCCCCGCCCTGAGATGATCCAGCAGTTCGAGACCCACATTCGCCCGACGTTTGTGGCCTCGTGCTTGGGATGCCATAGCAAAGAAAACACGCTGGGAAACCTGCGCCTGGATGCTCCCGTCACGGCGGCACAGGCGGCAGAGATTGTGAAACGCGTCAAAGGCGAGGGGGGAAAGCCCCGGATGCCGCAAGGAAATGCGGCTCTGGCCCCGGAGAAAATCGCCGCGCTGGAGAGCT
>NZ_CBAYMC010000167.1:0-9983 GCF_964826245.1 Armatimonas sp.
TAACCACCTCGCCGCATCCCGTGCAAAATACGTCAGGATCATGTCAGCGCCCGCGCGCTTGATGCTCATGAGGCTCTCCAAGGCGCAGCGCTGTAGATCAATCCAGCCGTTTTGGGCAGCGGCGTGGAGCATGGCGTACTCACCGCTGACTTGGTAGGCGGCCAGCGGGAGCTCGTAGGTGTCGCGGACTTCGCGAATAATGTCCAAGTAGGCTAGCGCGGGCTTGACCATCAGAATATCTGCGCCTTGCTCCACGTCCAGCGCGACTTCCCGCAACGCTTCCCGGCGGTTTGCTGGGTCCATCTGGTACTGCCCTCGATCGCCGAACTGGGGTGGGCTCTCGGCGGCATCGCGAAACGGGCCGTAGAAGCCGCTGGCGTACTTTGCGGCGTAGCTCATCGTGACCGTATTGACCAGCCCCGCACTATCCAGCGCCCCACGGATCGCCCCGATCATGCCATCCATCATCCCCGACGGCGCGATAATATCCGCCCCCGCCTCGGCGTGCACCACCGAAGCTTTGCCCAGTAGCTCTAGTGTCGGATCGTTGAGCAGATAGCCCGCCTCGTCCAAGACGCCACAGTGGCCGTGATCCGTGTACTCACAAAAACACATGTCTGAGATCACCAGCAGCTCGGGGCGGGCTTTCTTGAGAGTGCGAATCGTGCTCGGCACAATCCCCTCTGGGTTCCCGTTCTCGCTCCCGCAAGCGTCCTTGGTTTCCGGAATCCCGAATAAGATAACGGCGGGAATGCCCTCGTCGAACGCGCGGCTTGCCTCCTCCACCAGCGTATCCGGCGACCACTGGCACTGCCCTGGCATCGAGCGAATCGGGAGCTTTAGCCCCGTCCCGTGGCGCACAAAGAGGGGATAGATAAAGTCCGCCGCATCCAGCGAGGTCTCCTGCACCATCCGGCGCAAGAGGGGCGTGCGCCGCAGTCGGCGTGGGCGAAAGATTAAGTTATCCATAGTAGTTTTGTAGCGCTTCGATAAGCCCATCGAGGGTGTGTGTGGCAGGCATCACGTCTACCGCCAGGCCATGCGTCTGAGCCATCGCCGCTGTCTGTGGCCCGATACAGGCGAGGCACACGCCCGCCAAATCGGCTCGGTTGCCGCCCTCACTCTCTAGCCGCGTGATAAAGTTCTCGACGGTCGAGGCACTGGTAAAGGTTACCGCATTCACACGCTTTTGGGCCAGTAGCGCAGCAATATCCGCACCACCTGTCCCGATGACTGTCCGATACGCCTCAACCACGGTCACCTCTGCGCCCCGTGCCGTGAGCAGCTCTGCGAGTGTGGGCGATGCAATCGCTGAGGCTGGGATCAGCACGCGCTGGCCGGGCTTTATCGGGAGTGCCTCGCCTAGCACTTCGGCGGTGAACGTCTCGGGAAGGAGCACAGCCTCTAGGCCGAGATACTCTTGTGCTGCTTTTGCTGTGGTGGGGCCGACGGCGGCGACCCTCCTCCCCCCTACCCCCCGGGTACCCTCTGGGTTCCAACACTGGGAGGCAGGATTGGGGGAGGGGGAGTCTGAGGGGGGACTAGCTCCCCTCTCTCCCCTTCCTCCCAGGATTGGGAGGAGGGGCTGGGGGAGGAGGGTACTAAGCGCCAGCACCGTATTGGCGCTCGTAAGCACGAGCCAGTCAAAGGCATCTAGACTTGCCAACGCTCTCCGTAGCGGCGTGTCGTCTTCCGGGGGAGCGATGGCGATGCAGGGGTACTCAATCACCTCCGCGCCCTGGGCTTGGAGCAGCGCCGTAAACCGAGAGTTCTGGTGCGTCGCGCGGGTATTGACAATACGCTTGCCGGTCACCCCAGAAGCTCCATGGCTCCCTGGGCTTTTGCCTCCTCGGCGAGCTGGGCTCCGAGAGCTTCGGCGTCGGAGTCAAAGGGGGAGGCGGTGCCAGTGACTTCGATGCAGCGCGTGCCATCTACGGAGAGAACGCGGGCCGTGAGCGTGAGCGTGGAGTCCTCGGTGTGGGCGTAGGCGGCAAGGGGCAGTGAGCAGCCACCACCCAAAGCGGCGAGAAAGGCACGCTCGGCGGTGACGGCTTGTGCGGTGGGGAGGTGGTGGATCAGAGAAAGCTTCTCCTTGATCCAGGCTTCGTCGCGGCACTGGACGGCAATCGCGCCTTGTCCGGGTGCGGGGAGCATGACATCGAAAGGGAGAACTTCGGTGATGACATCGCTGTAGCCGAGGCGCTCCAGCCCGGCGTGGGCGAGGAGGATCGCATCGTAGCGGCCGGTGGGATCGAGGGCTTTTTGGATGCGGGTGTCGACATTGCCACGGATATCGAGGAGCTGCAAGTCGGGGCGGGCGCGGAGAAGCTGTGCGGCGCGGCGACGGCTGCTCGTGCCGACGGTGGCGTTTTGGGGGAGCTCAGAGAGCTTTTTACCACTGCGGCTGATGAGTGCATCCCCGACAGGCGCACGCTGAAGAATGGCGCCTAGAGTGAGGCCGTCGGGCTGCTCAGTGGGGAGATCCTTGAGGCTGTGCACGGCACACTGGATGGTATTGGCATGAAGCGCGGCCTCCAGCTCGGCGGTGAAGAGGCCCTTGCCCCCGATCAGCGGCAGGGGCGTGTCGAGAACGCGATCGCCTTTGGTCTGGATGATCACGGGCTTGGTGCCGAGCGAGAGCATTCGCAAGACATGCTCGGTCTGCCAGAGCGCGAGCTTGGAGCCACGGGTGCCAAAGTGCAGAGCTGCCATCGCTACTTTTTCTCGACGAAGGGACAGCGGGCCGCTTCTAGGCCGAAGACATCGCGCACGGTGTCGGCGTAGTTGACCCCATTGCCCTCGATGGCGTTGGAGCGCAGGCGCAGGGTCGGCTCGTGCATCAGGCGGTTGACGAGGCTATGGGCCAGGATCTCAATCGCACGCTGCGTGGCTTCGTCGGCGTGGGGCAGGCGGGTAAGTGCCTTCTCTACCTCGCTCTGCGCTAGCCCCTGCGCCCAGTCGCGCAGGTCCTTGATCACGGGGGTGACATCGCGGGTCTGAAGCCACTCGGTAAAGCGGCTCGTCTCTTGCGCGATAATCTCCTCGACGGCAGGAATGGCGGCGCGACGTAGCTCGAAGTTGGCGTCTATCACTTGCTGGAGGCCATCAATATCGTGGTAGGCGACAAGCTCTAGCGCACCGACCGTTTCTTCAATGTCGCGGGGGACGGCGATATCCACAAGCGTGAGCGAGCGGCCCTCGCGGGTGCGCACGGCGGCGGCGACCTCGCTGTGGTAGATGACCGTGTGCGGGGCTCCCGTCGCGCAGATCACGGCATCGGCCCAGGAAATCGCCTCCTCAAGCTGGCACCAGCTCAGGGCGCGGGCGTTGAGCTTCTTGGCGAGGTCTTCGGCGTGCACCAGAGTGCGGTTGATGACCGCCAGCTCCACGGAGTTGGTGGCACGGAGTGCTTGCGCGGCCAGCACGGCCATCTCACCCACCCCGACGACCAGTACCCGCTCGGGTTTTGTCTGGAGTACCAATTGCGCTCCCGCGTGGCTCACCGATGTTGTGTAGCGGCTGATCTCGGTCTCGGTTCTTGCCCGCTTGCCTGCCTGTGTGGCCTGCGCAAAGAGCCGGGAGAGTGTCGGGCCAACCGCGCCTGCGGTCTGTGCCTCCTGAAAGGCCAGCCCGACCTGCCCGAGAATTTGGTCTTCCCCAAGGATCATGGACTCCAGCCCACAGGCGACTCGGAGCAAGTGCTGCGTGACAGCTTCGTCGGTCTTGATGTAGAGATGGGGGCGAAGCTCGTCTTCGGGGAGCAAGTAGAGTGCACTCAGCGCTGCGATGAGGCAGTCTTGAGGCGCTTTCGGGTTGAGCGTCGCGTAGAGCTCCAGGCGGTTGCAGGTCGAGAGCAGCACTGCCTCGGTAACGACCTCGGTGGCCCGTAGCTCCTCAAGTGCGGTGCGCAGGGCACAGCCTGAGAGAGAGAGGCGCTCGCGCAGCGCGACGGGGGCGGTGTGGTGATTGACTCCAAGCAAAACAACGGACACGTAAACTGATCTCCCTCGCTAGTATACCGCCCGGTTTGACATTGGTTCCCGGTGGCTGGCTTTTATCTTACGTTTCTGACGTGAAGAAGGCATGAAGGTTCTATAGTAGCTCCCGCACGCCCACCACATCTCCAATAACGATTATCGCCGGAGGGTGAATCTCGGTGACAAGACTTTCTATAGTGGCGAGTGTTCCCGTGATGACTTTTTGCTCTGGGCAAGTCGCGGAGGCAATCATGGCGACCGGTGTGCTCTCCGGTCGTCCGTACTGGCGCTGCTTCTCCAGAATCTTGGAGAGGCGCGAGACGCCCATGAGAAACACTGCCGTGCCGATCAGCGCGGCGGCTTGCCAGTGGCTCTCCGGCAAGTGATTCGCCTCACCCTCTTGGCCCGCAAATACGCAGAAGCCCGCCGAGAGGCCTCGGTGCGTCACGGGGATTCCTGCTGCGCCGGGGCCTGCAATCGCGGAGGAGATACCGGGAATCACGGCGTAGGAGACGCCATGTGCGGTGAGATACGCCGCTTCCTCGCTGCCCCTGCCAAAGACAAACGGGTCGCCGCCCTTGAGCCGCACGACAGTCTTGCCGAGCTTCGCATGGTGCACCAGCGCCTCGTGGATCGCGTCCTGGCGGGGCTGCGATGGCGAGCCAAGGTCTTTTCCGACATAGATGCGCTCCGCATGGGCTGGGGCGTCGTCCAGAAGCTCTTGTGCGATCAGCCGGTCGTAGAGCACCACATCGGCACGCTGGAGTGCTTTAAGCCCCTTGACCGTGATGAGCTCAGGGTCGCCCGGCCCGGCACCCACCAGATAGACAAAACCCGTCATCGCACGCTCCTCTCTCTCGTTGCAAAGGACAGATCACCCGCAGCTCCATGCGTGCGTTGGCCTCCGCTAAGCTCCCCGCGGAGAGTAGCGCGGGTATTTCTGAGTCCAGCACCGCCTCCCAAAACTTCTGCTTCGCCTCAAAGGTCGGCAGGGCGACTTTCACGCGGGGCCGCCAGCTTCCCAAATACTCCGCCAGCTCGCCCAGCTCGGGGGTGAGAATCTCGTCTAGGATGCGCTTTCGAACGCGCTGCGCCAGTGCGGGGCTACACCCCGCCGACGAGATCGCGACCTGCATTGGGCCGGATTTTGCCACGGCGGAGAGAATAAAGTTGCAGAACTTGGGGTCGTCCACCGAGTTTCCGAGCCGCCCGTTTGTGTCCGCCTCCGCAAAAACCGCACGATTAATGCTCTTGTCGTTGGTTGCGCCAATCGCCACAAAGGCATCGGCCTGGTCACTCGGCTCCCAGAGTTTTGGCCACCACTCGAAACGGCCTTCGGCGTGCCAGTGTTGTAGTTCTTCGGAGAGCTCGGGCGAGACGACCCTGATCTTTGCGCCGCTGTCAAAGAGGACGGAGAGCTTCTCACCGGCGACGTAGCCGCCGCCAATAACCACCACTTGCTTGCCGCGCAGATCCAGATAGACGGGCTGGTAGCTGGCCACGACTAGATTCCCTCAGCAAAGCCGACTTGGTTCTTCTCCACCAGAAGCAAGGCATCCAGCTGGGCTTCCAGCGGCTGTTCGGACTCTCCCAGAGTGATCGTGATAATGCCATTTTCGGTGAGAGCGTCGGTGGGGCCGTGCGCGACAAAGGCGGTGTACCAGCCCCGGGTGACAAGCTCTCGCTCCAGGGTGGCGGCTGTGGCACGATCCGGGACGACGATCACACCTCCACGGTGGCCGTGGCGTAGCTCCCGCTCAGCGCGGGTCCAGGGCTCTGAGAGGGCTTCTGGGTCGGACTCAGGAAGGATCTCGGTGACCATTCCGGCGGCGACGGGGACACTGGTGGCAGGGTCGAGGAGGAGAAAACCACCCATCTCACGGCTCTGGATATAGGGATCGAGGAAGAGGGGCTGGGCCAGGGCAATCGTCACCTGCCCAAGCTCGTTGAGCGCGAGCCCACGGGTTTCTTCTTGCTCTAGTGTCTCGACAGCAAGCCGATAGTCCACCTTCTCGACGATCGCCGCCGCTTGCCGTGTGGTCTGGGTTGCGATATAAGGCCGCCCCGGAGCCAGCCCCGCCTCGCTGAGCACGCAGATGGTGGCTGTAAAGCGCCGCGCGATCGTGGGCGGGCTCTCGGGCAGTGCGATCAGGTCGCCACGGCTGATATCCACCTCATCGGTGAGCGTGAGCACGACCGAGTCACCGGAGTGCGCCTCGGGCAAGTTACCATCTGCCGTGACAATCTCTTTGACTGTGGAGCGCTTCCCTGATGGCAGGGCAATGATCGGATCACCGGACCGAATACTGCCCCCGGCAACACGGCCCGCAAAGCCACGGAAGTTCTGATGGGGGCGGATGACGCACTGCACGGGAAAGCGAAACGGCTCATCGCCGCGGGTTTCAGCAACGGGCAAGCCTTCCAGCCACTCCAGCAGCGAGGGGCCGTCGTAGTAGGGCGTGTTCTTACTCCGCTCCACCACGTTATCACCCGCCAGCGCGGAGAGCGGAATCGCGGTTGCCGTCACGCCCAGCTTGGCCGCAAACGCGGCAAACTCCGCCTCAATGCGCCGAAAAACGCCCTCGTCGAAGCCGACCAAGTCCATCTTATTGACTGCCATGGCTAGGTGCGGCACGCGCAAAAGCGCTGAGAGGGCCGCGTGCCGCCGCGACTGCTCCAAAAGCCCGTTGCGTGCATCCACTAAAATGACGGCCGCTTGCGCCGTCGAAGCGCCCGTGACCATGTTGCGCGTGTACTGAGCATGCCCCGGTGTGTCGGCGATGATAAAGCGGCGGCGCGGCGTGGCGAAGTAGCGGTAGGCCACATCAATGGTGATCTTCTGCTCTCGCTCCGCCCGCAGGCCATCGGTGAGCAGCGCCAAGTCTACGCCGCCATCATCGGAGTTACTCGCTCGCTTGATCGCCTCGTACTGGTCATCGGGGATGGCCTTGGAGTCAAAAAGAAGTCGCCCAATGAGGGTTGATTTGCCGTCGTCCACGCTTCCGGCAGTCGAGAATCGCAAGAGTTCCATCTAAAAATATCCCGCGCGTTTACGGTCTTCCATTGCCGCCTCAGAGCGCTTATCGTCGCCACGGCCACTGCGCTCGGTCACGCGGAACGTGCGCACTTCCTCGATAATTTGGTCTAGCGTGTCGGCTTCGGACATCACCGCGCCTGTGACCGTGATATCGCCCATCGTCCGAAAACGAACCTTGCGCGTTTCGACGAGCTCGCCGGGCAGCAACGGCAGCAGCTCGGACTCCGCCAGCCAGACGCCCCGCCGGTTGAAGACCCGGCGCTCGTGCGAGAAATACAGCGATGGTAGCGCGATCCTGCGGGCCTTGATGTAGCTCCAGATATCCAGCTCGGTCCAGTTGGAAAGTGGAAAGATGCGGAAGTGCTCGCCGGGAGCTTTTCGTCCATTGTAGAGGCTCCAGAGCTCCGGGCGCTGGTTTTTCGGGTCCCACTGCCCAAACCGATCCCGGTGCGAGAAAAAGCGCTCTTTCGCGCGGGCCTTCTCTTCGTCGCGGCGTGCGCCACCCAGCGCCGCGTCGGCGCGTAGCTCCTCCAAACCATCGAGAAGTGTGCGTGTTTGTAGAGAGTTTCGTGTGCCCTCGGGGCCTGTCTCCTCGGTCACACGTCCGGCATCAATGGTGTCCTGAACATAGCGAACGAGCAGATCGGCACGAAGCTCGCGAGCGAGGTTATCGCGGAAAGTCAGCGTCTCCTCGAAGTTATGGCCTGTGTCGATGTGCAGGAGCTTGAAGGGAATCCTAGCAGGCGCAAAGGCACGCGCCGCCAAGTGGGCCATGACGATGGAGTCTTTGCCCCCCGAAAAAAGAAGCACCGGGCGCTCAAACTGTCCGTAGGTCTCCCGCAGGACATAGATGGCTTCCGATTCAAGGGTAGCGAGGGCGGGTTCTAGCATGGTTTTTTCCTACCCCCCCCCGACCCCCGCCCGGCGGGGGAGATATAAGGAATCCTCTTCCTCATTATCCCCCCGCTGGGCGGGGGTTAGGGGGGAACTACGCCGCCTCGACAAAGCCGGTGCGCATCAGCGAGCCAAGCTCGTCGTCACTAGCCCGGTCTACAAAGCTAGGGAAGTCTTCGTCCTCGGCTCGCTCATTAAGATACCCGTTGAGGAGATTTTCCAGTGCGACAGGCAGGTCGGTCGCAGGGACTTTGCGCCAGATCGGGCGGACAAACTTCGCATCGCGACCTAGGCGACCGCCGAGCGAGATATCGTAGCCGTCCACTTTATCGCCATCGGGGAGCTTCACAACGCAGCCTTGGAGGCCAATATCGCCGATATGGTGCTGGCCGCAGCCGTTGGGACAGCCATTGAGGTTGATGCGCAGGGGCTCGTCGAGCGAGACCGTCTTATCCAGGTGCCGGACAATTTGCCACATGAGGTTCTTCGTCTCCGTGAGCGCCAGGTTGCAGAACTCACTTCCCGTACAGGCCACGGCGGCGCGGCGAATGGGGGACGCTACCACGGGGAAGCCAATCGCCTCTAGTGCGGCGACCACGGTTGGAACATCGGCCTCTTTAATATTGGGAATCAGTAAGTTCTGCTGGTTGGTCGTGCGGGTATCGCCGGTGCCGTACTCTTTGGCGATTCGCGCCACTTCAAAAATCTGCTCGCTGTTCATGCGGCCCGTGAGCACGTTCGCCCCGACCCAGAACAGCCCCGCCTGGCTCTGCGGGTGGACGCCCACATGGTCGCGGAAGTTATTGGTTGGCTCAGGCCACTCGGTCTCGGTGAGGGCGGGCTCGGGCACCCAGCTCAGGCGCTTCAGCACCTCCTCCTCGTACTTTGCCGCGCCCCAGTCGGCCACTAAGAACTTGATACGCGCCTTCTTGCGGTTCTCCCGGTAGCCCGAGTCTCGGTAGACCTCGGTGACGGCACGAAACGCATCAACCAGCTTATCGGCGGGGATAAAGAAGTTGAGCTTCTGCGCCAAGAACGGCCGCGTGGAGAGCCCACCGCCGACCCGAATGTGAAATCCTTTTTCTCCATTTTTAATGACCGCCGTGGCGGCAATATCGTTGATCTCGGGCTGGGAGCAGTGCTCACAGCAGCCCGTGATGGAGATTTTATACTTGCGTGGCAGATCCGCAAACTCAGGGTTGCCGAGAAAATACTCGTGGATTGCCTGAGCGTAGGGCTGGGCATCGAAGGTCTCGTTGGGATCGAGGCCCGCCACGGGGCAGCCGGTGACATTGCGCGGGATATCGCCGCAAGCACCGAGTGTGCTGATGCCCACCGCGCTGAACTTGGCAAAAATCGCGGGGAAGTCGGCGGGGGCCATCCAGTGGAACTGGAAGTTCTGTCGCGTGGTGATATCGGCGATATTGCGGGCGTAGTCGCGGGTCACCTCGGCGACGGCGATCAGCTGGTCGTAGGTGAGCTGGCCGCCTGGCACTTTAATGCGCAGCATGAAAAAGCCGTCTTTGGGCTTCTGCTCGTAGAGCCCCAGCCAGCGCAGACGGAACATATCGTCCGCGTCAATTCCGCCGTAGCCTTCGGTGGCGATCCGCTGCAGGTCGTTCCAGACCTCCAGGCCGCCTTTTTCTTTCTTGATTCGTTCAACGTCGTTCATAATAATTTCCTTGGTTTTTGCCATCTCTCCGGCTCGCTAGGGCTTGCCACCTCTCTTCCCCCCATGGCTCGCAAGCTCGCCGGGAAGAGAGGCTTCCGGGTGACCCTCTTCCCAACGAGGAACGAGTGGTCTGGGGAAGAGGGTCGCGCTCTAAGGCGCGGGGAGATGGCGCTTACTTGTGCAGACCGCACTCTTTCTGTTCGGGATTTTCCCACCACCAGCGTCCGGCGCGCAGATCCTCGCCCGGCTCAATGGCGCGGGTGCAGGGGGCACAGCCGATACTGGGGAAGCCTTGGTCATGGAGTTTGTTGTAGGGTACCCGATGGGCATGGATATACTCCCAGACTTGTGCCTCGGTCCAGTCCGCGAGGGGATTCAGCTTGGCGATACTGCCGTGCGCCGC
>NZ_CBAYMC010000168.1:0-9980 GCF_964826245.1 Armatimonas sp.
ATGGGCGAGTGGATGAAGCGCCACTCGCGCTCGATCTACGGCTGCACCCAGGCTCCTGCTGAGTTTGGCGCTGCTCCTCAAGACTGCCGCTACACCTACAACCCCACTACCAACCGGCTCTATGTCCACGTGCTCGCCTGGCCCTTCGGTCAGCTCTATCTCGATGGCCTCGATCCGGCACGTGTCGAGTACGCCCAGCTTCTTAATGATGCGTCGGAAGTTCTCATGAAAGATATCGAGCCCTGGCAGCACGATTTTTCGGGGGACAACAAGCGAGCGTCGCTAGCCCTGCGCCTCCCGATCCAGAAGCCCAATGTGACGGTTCCGGTGATCGAGATCTTTCTGAAGTAGCGCGTCGTCTCTCCAGGCTCCCCAAAAGAGTGTGTTTCCTAAGTTTTAGGGAACGCACTCTTTTTTTCGTCTGTTATGAGTCACGATATTAAATTCTCAATTTGTATTGACATACATCAAGAATAGATGTACAATTGAAATGAATGCATGAAGCTCATGAAATCTAGTAAAGATAGCGCTAAAAGCGACACCCTGACCCTGATTCTCGCCGTTCTGGTTAGTGCTCCTAACCATGGCTATGGAATCGCTCGTGCCATTGAAGGGCTGAGTGAAGAGCTCTTTCAGGTGGGGGAAGGGGCGCTCTATCCCGCATTGCGAACTCTCGAAAACGCGGGTTTTATCGTGGGGTCATGGGAGGTTCAGGGAAGTGGCCCTGCCCGGAAGACCTATACCATCACCGATTTGGGTTTAAAAGAGCACGAAAGACGAACACAAGAGTGGGAGAACTTTAAGCGTGCTATGGATAAGATACTAAGAGGTAATCCAGGTGTCCAAATGGCTTAATGCAGTTCCTTTATCGGATAGTAAAGTGCTCCAGATCTATCTGGAGCGACTTGTGAAGCATCTTCCCAAGGAAGTTCAGGCTCTGCATATTACGGAGCTTCGTGAGCATCTTGAGTTTCTTATTTCTGATCAGCAAGCGCGAGGTCTCTCTCGTGAAGAGGCTCAGAAAGAAGCCCTCCGAAGATTTGGAGCACCTAACCCCATTGCGGAGCGGCTAAAGCGAGCATGGCTAGGCTCTCCGCAGGGCAGAGCGGGCTCGTCGGTAATGGCTCTTCGTTTCACGCTGGCCTGCGTGGGGCTGCCTGTGCTAGGACACCTACTCCTCGCGTTTTGTGAGCTTTATCTCGCTGGGACCACCTGTAAGAGTCCGCTTATCCAGCAGACGCTCTCGCTGCTGGTCACAGACTACCTCATGGTTCACCGGGGGATGTTGCTGCCGATCTTAGGCTTCTTGCCACTTTTTTATAGCTGGCAGCTACGTGCTCGGTTCCAAGGAGGGCCGATCGCTGCAGGGCTTACCGTGGCGGTAGTCCTGATCTCTCTCATGTGCTTCCATTCTGAGGCGATGGAAACACTTCTCTGGTGCCAGATGATGCTCTGTCTTGGACTGGGGCTTCTCTTTCGAAGACAGCCTGCATTGCTAACTGCCCACCACTCTCTGACCTCACGTTAAATAAAAAAACCGAAAGGAAGATGCACCATGCGTCCCCTCGTTACGATTGCTTGTTTATCCACCCTTGCCCTAGCCCTTGTCGGCTGTGGCTCTAGCTCCAGTGGCACCTCACCACGACTTCGTGTCGTTCATGCCTCGCCCAATGCGCCTCAGGTTGATGTCCTGATAGACGATGTTCGTGAGCTTAGCAGCGTCCCCTACAAGGCCAGCTCGCCCTACCTGGGGGTGTTTGCAGGGACACGCAATGTCAAGGTCAATGCCGCCGGAACCTCCACGACGGTGATCAATGCCAATCTCACACTGTTGAATAACACCGACACCACGGTTCTGGCAACCGGTCGCCTCGCCAGTATCGAGCCCCTTGTCTTGACCGACAACAATACCCCACCCACCGCAGGCAATATCAAGCTGCGTCTTGTGCACTCCGCTCCGGGTGCGGGAAATGTGGATATCTATGTCACCGCTCCAACCGCAAGCCTCGCCAGCGCCACGCCCAATTTCTCCAACGTGCCTTTTAAGGGAGCTTCCAGCTACCTCAATGTCCCCGCAGGCACCTACCGTGTTCGCATCACCCCCGCAGGCACCAAGACCGTTGCCATTGATAGCGGCTCGGTAACCCTGACGGCGGGACAGATTCGCACGGCTGTCGCAGTGGGTGATCCGGGTGTCGGCCAGGATCTGGGCGCGATTATCTTGGCAGATAACTAAGGGGGTTTCTTATGAAATGCCTAAAAATCTTACTGGGAGCTGCCGCTTCTCTCACGCTCTTGGCAGGCTGTGGCGGTGGGGGAAGTGTTTCGTCCCCCCCTGCCGGAACGCGTGTCACGAAGCAAGAGATTGTGGCGGCTGTTGAGCAAGGCTTCGCCTCAAAGCAACAGAGCCAAGGCGCTGTATCAGGCACATCACGATCAACACGCTCAGAAAGCTTAGCGGTCTACAACGAGTTCTATGAGCTCTGGGTCCTTCCGGTCGAAGGAGGCGAGGACTTCTTCAGCGACTCCGCGCTGACCCAACCGGCGGGGAAGGTGCGCGACTTCTACACGCCCGGAGAGCAGGGACAGTACTCGAAGGGCTCGACTATCGAGATCACTGCCGGGCCACATAAGGGCTACAGCGCCACCTCCAGCGTGATTCTCGATAGCACTGGTCTGCGCTACGATGTCCAGGGAACCCATCCGGCGCGTGGCCCCTATAGCATGGTGATCTCCAGTATCGACGGGGTGACTGTCGCCAAGAATGGCTTCCGTGATGCGCAGGGCAACGTGCGCTACTACGATAGTGAGTACAGGAGTGACGGCACGACAAAAGTGCGCTACAACAACGACAAGCTCTTCAATATCGAGCTCAACTACACCGCAGAGGGCACTGGCACAGGGATCGTCATGGGCTCGTCGGAGCTGCTCCCCGCGACCATCACCTGGGATCGGGACGGCTCGGGAACCATCACCTTCAAGGATGGCTCCAAGCAGAGCTTTACCGACTTCCGCTTCGATATCTAGCGGTACAATGACGGCATGAGCTATCAGGATGTCGTCATTCAGCGCGAGGTCGCGTTTCTCACGCCGGATCGGAAAGAGAAGCTCGACCTCTATCTGCCGCCAAACCGTGCGCCGGGAACGCGCTCGCCGGGTGTGGTGATTATCCACGGGGGCGGCTGGACAGGTGGCAGCAAGTCCGCGGGGCGGGAGCTTAATATCGGCACGACTCTGGCTAAGGCGGGCTATGTCTGTGTGAGCATTGACTACCGTCTGGATAAGGCCGAACGCTGGCCGACCAATGTCTGGGACTGTAAGAACGCGGTTCGTTATCTTCGGGCCAACGCGGAGAAACTAGGCATTGATGTCAATCATATTGGGGTGATCGGTGGCTCGGCAGGGGGACATCTGGCGCTCGTGCTGGGCGTCACCGATGGCATTAAAGAGCTGGAGCCGCCTATGCCCTATCCTGGAGTCTCTAGCCGCGTTCAGGCCGTGGTGGATCTCTACGGCATTTCCGATATTCGTAGCCGCAAGCAGATCTCCCCCGACGGCACGCCGCTGGAAAAACGTGTGCCCTCGGATGCTGTCTTTGGCAACAAGCCCACGATCTCTGATGCCGACCGCGCCCTCGCCTCGCCCATCACGCACCTGAGGCGCGGCATCCCGCCGACTCTGATTCTCCACGGCGATAAAGACACCACGGTGGACATTGACCAGTCCCGCGACTTAGACAAGCGCCTCACGGAACTCAAGCTAGAGCACCAGCTGATTGTCGTCCCTGGCGCAGGCCATACATTTGATCTGCAAACCTGGAACAAAAAGCCCCTCGCCATGGACTTACGTCCGATTGTCACCGGCTTTTTCGACAAGCATCTCAAGCCCCGATAACACAAAGAGCTCCGGGCAGGAAATCCTTGGCACACCGTCGAACCAGAGAGCATGACTAGAATTCCAATTGCAGTGCAGCTCTACTCGGTGCGCCACGAGTGTGAGAAAGACCTGGCGGGGACGCTGGCGAAGATCAAGGCGATGGGCTACGAGGGCGTAGAGTTTGCCGGCTGGTACGGCAACGATGCAGCGACTTTGAAGGCGCTCCTCGACGAGCATGGCCTGAAGTGCGCGGGTGCCCACGTGGGAATTGACACGCTCCTTGGGGAGAACTTTGAGGCATCGGTGGCCTTCCACAAGACCCTAGGCAATAAATTTCTGATCGTCCCCGGTTTAGCCTCCAAGTGGACCAGCTCTACAGAGGCGTGGCTCGAAACGGCCAAAGTGTTCAATGAGATTAGCGCAAAGCTTGCGCCGCACGGCATGGTGACGGGCTACCACAACCATCACACGGAGTTCAAGCCGTTTACCGAAGGCGGGGAGCTGCCCTGGGACACGTTCTTTGGCAACACCAACAAAGAGATCGTGATGCAGTTCGATACCGGCAATGCGCTTCATGGCGGCTCGTCGGGCAAGGCGCTGGACTTTCTGACCCGCTACCCCGGTCGCGCCCTCACGATCCACCTCAAAGACTATGATATTGCCAACGACTCCTACGCCCCACCGGTCGGGGATGGCGATGTTCCCTTTGCAGAGATCTTCACCGAGTGCGAGACCAACGGCAACACCGAGTGGTACATCGTCGAGTATGAAGACGATGCCTTGCCCGCGCTTGAGGGAATCGAGCGCTGCCTCGCGAATGTCAAGGCGATGGGTAAGTAGCTCTTCGGATGGTCTTTGTCACGGCGTTTGAGCCTTTTGGTAGCTCCACGGTCAATGGCTCCCAGCAGGCGGCACTGCGCTGGGCAGTGTGCGACCCGGAGATCTCTCTGGTGGTCTTGCCGGTGGCGCGTGCGCAGGCGTGGAGTGCGGCGCAGGCGGCTCTCGTGGCGCTTCCTGAGCCGCCGAAGCTCTGGCTCATGCTAGGCGAGGCGGGCCGTGAGCCGCAGACGGTGCGCCTCGAGAAAGTGGCGATCAACTGGGACGACTACCGGCTCCCCGATAACCTAGGGGAGCAACCGCGCGATGTGGCGATCGTGCCCGGTGGCCCGGATGCCTACTTTGCCAGCCTCAATGTCGGACAAGTCGCGCTGGCTTTGGAGAGCAAGACCCCGTTGCCGGTGCAGGTAAGCCTCTCGGCAGGCTCATTTTTGTGTAACCACCTCGCCTATCAAGCGCTCCATGCGGCTCTTGCGTTCCCCTGCGCCTTTGTCCATGTCCCTGCCTGGCGGCCTGAAGACGGCCCCGAGGCGCTAGAAAAGCTCGTCACGACGCTCCAAGCCATAAAATCCGCCGCACTTTAGTGATTTGGTACAATGTCCACGATGGCAATGATTTGGGATCGGAGGCAGTGGCAACGGCAACGTCTAGTGGCACGCTTTCTGGAAGCGCAAGACACAAAAACCGCCCGGCGTAGCCTCATCCAGCTAGAGCAGCTTCTGGTGCCGCACTTGGAGCGCACGCTGGAGACCCAGGGGATTCGGGAGAGCGCTCTGAAGCAAGAGGCCCAAGGCAGGCTTCACCAGTGCCTCAGCCTGCTTCCCGAACAAGGAGCCCCGCTCCCCGATCTGGAGCGCCTGACGGAGTCGGTGGCCTACGAGTTTGCGGCGCAGCAGCTCAATGAGCGCAACCCTAGAAGGCGGCAGCTTCAGCTTCTTATTCTTTATGTTCTCCGCAACTGTGCCGACCGGTTTCAGCTCCGAAAAGATCCTAGTGGCCTTCTTCTCACGGGGATGCAGAAAGCACGGCGACAGATAGGCAGCCCCCGCTGGAGTCGCCTGCAGGCCGAGCCCGTCGCGCTGGCTCGCCCCTTCCTACAGGGGCTAGATCTCCAGGCCGCCGACTACCTCCCCAAGCTTCTGGAGCGCTTGCTGAGGGGAATGGGCCATCTGGTTCCGGTAATGCCACTGGTCTCCGTGGTGGCGGCGCTCAATGAAGTTCCTCAGCCTGTCTTGGCTTCGGTAGATGAGCGCTTGTTGCTCGCGGAGAAAATTGAGGCGGTCTATCTGCTACGCCAGCTCTGGGAGGAGCTTCAGACACTTCCGGTTCGCCAGCGCCTGATCCTGGTGCTCGGAGCACGCAACGAGGAGGGCAAGAGTCTACTCTTGCTCCTCACGGAGCAGGGAATTGTCTCGGAGGCGGAGCTAGCCCAGGCGCTGGAGATCGGGATACGCTCGTTCCCGCTCTTGTTGCGCGAGCTCCCCTGCGATGATGAGCGCCTCGCAGAGCTGGTCAAGCTCACACCCGAGAGTGTTCGTCACCACCGGCAGAGTGCACGCTACCAGATCCAGACCCAGCTTCAGCTCTGGGGGCAAGGTCACCCGTCATGAACGAGCTTAAGACAGTCTCGATGTTTTATCGCAGTGTTGTCGGGTTCACACCACATCCCAGCGACGAGCTTCTCCTAGGCTATGTCGAGGAGCGCGCAAACCTACGGGAGAAGAGCCCGATTGAAGCGCACTTAGAGGCTTGTTTGCAGTGTCGGCAAGACTTTCAGATGCTCCAGCAACTTGCCAACACGCTTCCTTCTGCTCCCTCTCCCGCACTGGTAATGACGCAGGTGAAAGAGGAGCCTGAGACGCTGGACTCCCCGCCGCCTCTTCGCCTTTCTGTCGCGCCTCCGCTGGAAGTGCCCCGCGCTCCCGAGCCTGTTCCTATGCCTGAAAAAATCGCTCCCCCTCCGCCTAAAACACCGCGTCGTGCTCCGGTAAAGCCTTCGGAGACGGTGGCTCGTCCCCGCCCGACACTGCTGATTGCCTCGCTCTTTCTGGGAGTCAATGCACTGGGGCTGGGCGCGATCTACGGCACGCTCTCCCGCCGTGCCCCGTCTCGCGTCACGCCAACGCCTGCCCCGGCAGTGGCTGAATCGGCGCCAAAGCCTGCGGGAAGTGTCGCGGTCATTCAGGCTGCCTATGAGCGACGCTTGGCGCAGGATCAGGGCAAGATCGCCGCTCTGGAGAAACAAGTACAGGCACTTCGGAAAGCTCCTGCGCCTTCTGCACAGGCCAAGTCGCTCGCAGGAGAGCGTCTCCTAGACCCAGGCACACTCACTCTGAACAAAGGCGGGAGTCGCTCGCTCTCCGTTCATCCCACGATTACCTGGAAGCCCGCCGCTCGTGCGCACCACTACGCTGTTGAGCTCACCGATGCCAGCGGAAAGTCCGTGGTCAAGACCCAGCTCCGGCGTGAGGAGTGGCGGGTTGCGGCGGCACTTCTGCGCGGCAAGACCTACCACTGGAGCGCTACGCCCAAGGATCGCGACAATCGGCCTTTACCCACAGGTGAAACACGCACCGGCGATGTCATCATTGCCTCAGAAGAAGACGCTACCAAGCTCAGTGACCAGCTCAAAGCGCTTGCTGCTGAGCTAGAGCGCCTAGGCTTCAGCGCTGATGCCACCGCTCTCAAAGAGAGCGCTGAGATGGTTCTTAAAAAATAAAGTCGGGGGCAACTTGCCCCCGGCTCTTATTCTTATCTTTACTTCCCAGCCCCGGTGAGCGGCTTACCATCCGGGCCCACAGCAGCGCCGCCATTTAGGGTCGCAGGTGCGGCATTACCTGCTGCTCCGGAGACGATCAATGCAAAGATGCAAATTTTCATCGTTTTTACTCTATTGTTTACGGCGTACAGTAAGCCACGCCGGGATTCCTTAGAACACTACTGTCTTCGTCCTTAGGAAAGTGTGCCAAGGCTTTGGTTCCACCCGAGCGGTACCACTTCGCATGGCCATCGGCGAAGGGGAGGTTGTAGCCTTTTGAGTGGGGCATGTAGTTGGCCGGGTTGACTTCGTAGGCAATCACGTCGTCACAGCGGCCAGGAATCGGGCGCAGGTAGGCACGGTTAAAGACAAAGCCTTTGCCGCTCTCCCGTCCGATGTAGAGATTTGCAGGTGCCACTATAGACGCGAGGGCGAGTCCCTGTGGCAGAAAGACATTCCCGTTAAAGTGATAGCCAATATTAGGAGCCGCTGTTCTTAGAGTACCATTGGGGATATTGGTGGGACAGAGCCAGATCTGCTCGTTTTTCGTATAGGGCAAAACCCGGTCTTTGTAGTTCCAGCCAAACGAGTTGACGATCCCGGAGCCCACTACAGGCATACCATCTACGGGCTGCCCTCCCAAGGCAGCATAGCTGGTGCCATCATACGACTGTGAGGGGAATGTCTCATCGTAGTCTTGGACATACATCATCATGGCGGTGCCAATCTGCTTCAAGTTAGACAAACAGACACTCTGGCGGGCTTTTTCACGAGCCTGAGCAAAAACAGGGAAGAGAATAGCGGCGAGAATCGCGATAATCGCGATCACGACGAGAAGTTCAATCAGCGTAAAGGCTCTCCGAGGAGAGGAGTAGGAAATGTTCTTCATGGAAACTGGCCTCCTTGGCCAGATAGACATTGAGATCAAACAGTGAACCAATACCAACCGCCGCCAGTATAACCGAATTGCAATGTTTAGTGCAACCGATTTTTCTGAGGGTATAATTCCCGCCATGAACACGCTCTCTCTCCATCCCGACGAAGCTGTCACCACGATCTCCCGGCATATCTACGGTCACTTCTCTGAGCACCTGGGCCGCTGCATCTACGGGGGCTTTTGGAACGCCGACGATACCTTTCGTGAGGATGTGATCGAGGCCCTTAAAGAGATCCAGATTCCCAACCTGCGCTGGCCTGGCGGCTGCTTTGCTGATGAGTACCACTGGCGCGATGGGATCGGTCCCCGTGAGAGCCGCCCGAGCATGGTCAACACCAACTGGGGCGGGGTCACCGAGAACAATCACTTTGGCACGCATGAGTTCTTGGATCTTTGTGAGCGGCTAGAGACTGAGGCCTATATCTGCGGCAATGTGGGCAGCGGCACCGTGCAAGAGCTGGCCGAGTGGGTGGAGTACGTCAACTTCGATGGCATCTCGCCCCGCGCCGACGAGCGGCGGGCCAATGGCCGAGAGACGCCATGGAATGTCAAGTACTGGGGCGTCGGCAATGAGAGCTGGGGCTGTGGCGGCAACATGCGCCCTGAGTTCTATGCCGATGAGTTCCGTCGCTACGCCACGTACTGCCGCAACTACGGTGGCAACCGGCTCTATAAGATCGCCTGCGGTGCTAATGTGGACGACTACCACTGGACGGAAGCACTACTCAAGAACACCCCACACCACATGATGCAGGGGCTCTCGCTTCACTACTACACCACCAACTGGAACGAGAAAGGCCCCGCCACGGGCTTTGGTGAGGCTGCCTGGTTTGACACGCTCCAGCGGACGTTCAAGATGGGTGAGCTTTTGGAGCGCCACGGTGCCCTGATGGACCACTACGACCCCCAGCGCAAGATCGGGCTGATCGTGGATGAGTGGGGCACGTGGTTTGATGTCGAGCCCGGCACGAACCCCGGCTTTCTCTACCAGCAGAACACCCTCAGAGACGCGCTGGTCGCGGGGATTCACTTGCATCTGTTCCATAGCCACGCCGAGCGGGTACACATGGCAAATCTGGCGCAGACCATCAATGTCTTGCAAGCCGTGCTCCTCACCGATGGCCCGACGCTGATTAAAACCCCGACGTGGCATGTCTTTGAGATGTACAAAGGCCACCAGGATGCGCTCCATATCCCGCTACACCTAAGCTGCAGCGAGTACACCCTGGAGGGCAAGACGCTTCCCGCGCTCCATGCCTCCGCGTCCAAGGCCGCCGATGGCAGTGTGCTGCTCACGCTCTGCAACCTCCACCCGACAGAGGCGCAGTTGCTCACGGTGAACCTCGGCACTGACTTTGCCTCCGTGACAGGCCGCACACTGACGGCAAGTACTCTGGATGCCCATAACACGGCGATGAGCCCCCATACCGTTGCACCACAGCCTCTGGTTGGAGCAATCCTCTCGAGCAACACGCTTCGCTTAGAAGTTCCCGCCGCCTCCGTGACAGCGATAATACTAAATTAAGCTTAAACTGGTAAGACTACTCGTTAATGATGAGTAGTCTAGTTTTT
>NZ_CBAYMC010000169.1:0-9810 GCF_964826245.1 Armatimonas sp.
TCGTTTTTGACATAGGGCTGGATCATCTCCGTCCAGATCGTCGGCGTGAACGCCCCCGTGTTGTAGTTGGCCGTCATCGGGTACTGCTCGTCGTAGTCTTGAACATACATCATCACGGCAGTCGAGAGCTGGCGTACATTGGAGAGACAGGCGGCTTGCCGGGCTTTCTCACGGGCCTGAGCAAAGACAGGAAAGAGAATCGCGGCAAGAATCGCAATGATCGCGATGACAACGAGAAGCTCAATCAAGGTGAAGGCCCGAGAGGTCATGGTGGATTATACCGCTCTCCCGACGAGCGCACGGGAGGTATACTTCTTCTCGTATGGACCCGACCACGCTACTCAAGACCATTGTCTCCCTGATCGTGGTGGTCGAGCCGATTGGGGCTGCGCCGGTTTTTCTGACGCTCACCCAGCATCAGACACCCCAGGAGCGCCAGCGCACGGCCCGGCGTGCCACGACGGCGGTCTTTCTGATTCTGCTGATTAGCGCACTCGTCGGCAAGCTGATCCTCGAACTCTTTGGCATCAGCCTCGCCAGCTTTAAAGTGGCGGGTGGGATTCTCTTTTTGTTCATGGGCCTTGAGATGATCAATGCCCAGCCCAGCCGCTCTCGTCAAACCCCCGAAGAGGCGGAAGAGGCCGAACACCGCGACGATGTGGCGATTGTGCCGATGGCGCTTCCCCTTCTGGCGGGGCCAGGGGCGATTGGCTCGGTGATCCTGCTGGCGCAAAAAGGCCCGTTCTTTCCCCATATCCTCTGGGTGGCCGGGATTATCGCCGTGGTGTGCTTTACGGCCTGGATCTGCCTGCGCATGGCGGCCCCGATGGGCAAGGCGCTGGGCAAGACGGGAATGAACATTCTCAACCGCATCATGGGCCTGATCGTCGTGGCGGTGGCCGTCGAGTTTATTATCGGTGGTGTCAAAGCGCTTTGGGCAAGCTAGCGACGCTGGTCAAGGAGATGCAGAGCCGTCTCTTCGTCGAGGAAAGTGGGCGGTACATAGGTGTCCTCTTAGTCTTGCTCCTCGCGGCGGAGCAAGTAGGACTGGTAGCCATCGAAGAAGACAATCACGCCGGTCATCTCATCAATGCGCAAAAGAAGTGACTGACGGTAGCCCGCGCTGTTTTGCTCCTGCATCTCCACCTGATGCCGGAGCTGGCCCAGCTCCGCTTCAAGCTGCTCGATACGAAGGCGGGCTTGCTGGAGCGATGCCTCAGCCTGGTGGCTGCTCTTGGTAAGCTCTTGGCGCAGGGAGACAAGCTGCATCGCGGCCTCGCCGACGAGCTCGGAGAGATCATTTTTCTGGTGCTGGCTCAGCTCCTTTGCCACGCGGGCATAGCGTGACTCCTGAGAAAGATGCCCCGGAAGTGAGGATAAAAACGCGACTATCTGATCGGGGCTATAGCTACTCTGGGGAGGTGCGAAGAGAGAAGGATACTCCGGCTCTGGCTCTGATACGGGCTCGGGCCTAGGGGTTTCGTTGGCGAGACCCACTTGGGCAAAGACAGCGGCCAGTGCCTCTTGGTAGACCTCGGGGGAGGGAGCCGCAGGTGGCTCTGGCGCAGGAGGAATGGGCCGGACTGGTGCGGGGCGACGCTCCTGTCTGGGGAAGATCATCGGACGAGAAAGCGCCGAGCTGACCACCACACGACTCTCCTCATGGCTACTTTGAAGGGCAGGCGGCAGATCCTCATGCTCCTGCAAAGCCTTTGCGGCAGCACGACTGGACGAAGTCTTAAGGTTGTCTTTCCAGGAAATCATGGGAATATCCTCACGCGAGAGTGAGCCGTCTGTGGTGCTTCACGCGCCTTCGCACTCCCTCTTCGCGCTGAAACGCAGGCACTTCCGTGGGGGCAGGGGGCTGATTCTGCTGGCGGACATAGCCCTGGTAGCGGTCGAAGAAGACAATGACCCCCATCATCTCATCCAGACGTGTGCGGAGGGCTTGGCTCTCCGCAACCGCACTGGCCTTACGCTTGGTCATTTGACTCCGCAAGCGAGCAAGCCGCTCTTCCAGAGCTTGGATGCAGATCTCATCATCAGACTGCTCCCGCTGGAAGCTCTCCTCAAGCGCCTTAATCTCCCGACGGATTGTTACGATCTGCTGCGCCGCTTCGCCCACCAGCTCCGCTGCTAGAGTGGTGTCGTCGGAGGTGAGTCCCCTCAGTCGTTCCTGCACATGGGTGTAGCGCTCAGTCTCGCTTAAGCTCTTGGGGAGGCTGGATAAAAAAGCGACGGCATGCTCTGCCGTGAACTGCGGCGGGGCTAGTGAAATATCGGCGGGCTCAGACGAGAGTAAGGCACTGACATCCCAGCTCCCTAAGAGTCCCTGTGTGGGGCCGGGCAAAGACGCGCTGGCGTAGGCGGCCCAGAGCGGCTGTGGCAGAGGAATCTCTGGCTCGACACGCCACTGCGCCGACACTCGCACCGATTCTATCGAGTCCGAGTCCCCTGGCAGCATTCCCTGATTGCGCTCACGATTTCTCCAGTTTGTTTTTATGGTCATACTCAATACCCGTGTTTTTTCCGTCTGGTATATTTGTTGGGAAAAAACAGGTGGCTCTCAACCCGCAGGAATACGGGGAATACGGAGAAATACCAGGAGATTGGTGTTTTTTTTCGCTATACTAGCTCCATGGACTCTTCTCGACTCTCCCAGCAGCTCGTTTTTCTTGCCGAAGCTGACCAGCTCAAGCGCGTGCTCCGGCGCACGTCTTTGATTGGCGGGGATCGCTTGGAGAACACGGCGGAGCATAGCTGGCACTTTGCCCTGATGGCGCTCACGCTGGCAGAGCACGCTCCTGTGGCTCTGGATCTAACACGCGTGCTCAAGATTGCGCTCATCCACGACTTGGTGGAGATTGACGCGGGCGATAGTTTTGTTTATGACACTAGCGCGATGGCCGATAAAGCCGAGCGTGAAGAAGCCGCCGCTGAGCGCATCTTTGGCCTGCTCCCTGCCGACCAAGCTACCGAGTATAGAGCGCTTTGGGATGAGTTCGAGGCGCAAGAGACCTCCGAAGCCAAGTTCGCCGCCGCCGTGGACCGGCTCTGTGGGATGCTCCCCAACTATAAGAACTGCGGCGGGAGCTGGGTGGAGCACGGTGTCAGTGCCGCGCGTGTGGCCCAGCGCAACGCCCCAATAGGCGCAGGAGCCCCGGCACTCTGGGAGGTAGCGCGGGGCTGGATTGACGAAGCTGTGGAGTGCGGCTGGATTACTAGCGAGTGACCGTCACTTTTGTCAGACCGCTGGGGTTGTCGGGGTCGAGGCCACGGGCGACGGTGAGATGGTAGGCGAGAAGCTGTGCGGGCAGAATATCCACTAATGGGGCGAGCAGCTCGGTGCCGGTGTTGGTGAGGGGAAGCGCGGCATCGGGATCCGTGGCGAGGGTGAGCACCCGCGCTCCACGGCTTGCCAGCTTCGCCGCCACTTCGAGCATCATGGGTTTGGTCTTGCCATCGGGCAGGAGCAGCAGACAGGGCGTGTTGGCTGGGACACTGGCAATCGGGCCGTGGAGCAGGTCCGCTGACGAGAAAGCCTGCGTGGTGGTGTGGGTCGTCTCGGCGATCTTGAGGGATGACTCAATCGCGGTGCACAGATGCAGGCCACGAGCAATGGCTAGAATCCGCTCCGCATGGGTGAGCGAGTGCGCCACGGTCTGCGCTTTTCCCTCGAGCCCCAACAGCTCCTTGTGCATCGCATCCGGCACGCGCCCGAGAGTCTCTGCCAGCTCGTCGTTGCCTGCCCAGCGTGCCGCCAGCTTGGCAAAGATTCCCAGAGTGGTGGTGTAGGTCTTGGTGGCCGCGACAGCTTTCTCCACGCCCGCATGACAAAACAAGACATGCTCGGCGATCTGTGAGAGCTTGGAGCCCTCCGTGTTGGTAATCGCCGCCGTGAGTGCGCCGCTTTTCCTTGCCTGCGTCATCACCTCGTTGATATCATCGCCCGCCCCGGACTGCGACACCCCGATCACCAGCGCATCTTTGTAGTTCACATCGGCTTCGTAGAGCGTGTGCACCGAGGGCGCGGCAAGCCCGCAGGGAATCCCCACTGTGAGCTGGAGCAGGTACTTGGCGTAGGTCGCCGCATGATCGCTGGTGCCCCGTGCCGCCAGAATCACATAGCGCACATCCCGCGCTTTAATCGCCGCGACGAGCTCGGCAATGGCATCTTTGCTGCCCGTAAGCGCCCGCTCCAGCGCCGCAGGCTGCTCGTTGATCTCTGAGAGAAGTATAGACATGATCCTATTGTACCCAGAGATGGGAAGTTGGCTGAAACGAAGGCGATAAGTGGTATCATGGCGAGCGTGATGGGGCAGGAACCAGATGGTGTATACGAGAAACGGTGGACTCTTTTTAGGGTTCGACCGGGCGACCTTATGCTGCTTTTACAGCTGATGTCGCGCCACGATGTCAGCCTGAAGGCGGAGCCACTCCCCCCGGATGTCCGCGTCGTGGATGCCTGCTATGATAGCGAAGCCGAGCAGTGTCTTGTGGTCTTAGAGAGCGCTTTCTACTCTCCCGCTCAGGTGCGACTCTCACGGGGAAACTGGAGTGGCGGCTGGGATGAGCTGGTCTTTGCCCTAGAGGAAGACGCTTTGCCCCCCTTGCGCCCCCGGCACCTTGTCGGCGATGTCCGCTGGGAAGCCTACTTCATTCCCCCGGAGCGCATCATCCAGCTCCTCCAGACCATCTCCAGCGGCGAGAGCTATAACCTGCCGCCCATGCCACCCGATACCCAGCTCATGGACGCTTTCTACGATTCCGAGCGCCGCGCCTTTGTCTTGTTTTTAGAGAGCAGTTTCTTTGAACTCTCCGATGTTGAGGGACAAGGCAGCGATATTCGAGTGGGGATGCCCGAGCGTCACTTGAACCTGACGCGGGAAGAAAAGACATCTTGAGAGTTTTAGTAACCGGTGGAGGAACCGGCGGGCACGTGAGCCCCGCGCTGGCCGTGATCCAAGTTCTTCGTAAACGCGATCAGACGATTGTTTTTCGCTATGTGGGTAGTGAGACGGGCATTGAGGCAAAGCTGGCACGAGAAGCCGGACTGGAGTTTGTCGCGGTGGCCAGTGGGAAGCTACGGCGCTCCTCGAAAGGCCCGTTTGGGCTGCTGACTGCCGCCAATATCCGTGATGCGATCAAAGTGCCGCAGGGATTTTTCCAGGCACTCAAGGCTGTCAAAGAGTTCAAGCCCGATGTGGTCTTTGCCACGGGGGGCTACGTCTCCGTTCCTGCCGTGCTCGCCGCTGCCATGCTCCGCATTCCGATCATTACCCATGAGCAGACGGTCACGGTCGGGCTGGCCAACAAGATCAACGGACGCTACGCCAAGCGCATTGCCCTGAGCTTTGAAGGGGCGCTCGACGAGCTACCGCCTGGATTGCGCAAGAAAGCCTTTGTGACAGGAAATCCCGTGCGCGAGGCGATCTTTGCAGGACGTGCAGAGGGCGCCGTGAGCCGCTTTGGGTTCGACCTTACCGATGAGTGCCTGCCCTGTGTCTACGTGACGGGCGGGGCGCAGGGCTCGCATATTCTCAACTATGCGGTTAAAGATGCGCTCCCTGAGCTTCTCAAGCAAGCGCGGGTGCTCCACCAGTGCGGCGAAAAAGACGCCGAGGCGCTGCTTGCCTACCACAAAACCCTCACGCCCCAGCAGCAGCACCGCTGGACAGTTCGCCCTTTTATTCAGACCGATGAGATTGGGGATGCCTACGCCCTTGCCAATCTTCTGGTCTGCCGCTCCGGTGCAGGCACGGTCACGGAAGTGTGTGCTCTGGGCAAGCCCGCCGTCTTTGTTCCGCTTGTCCCCACTAGCGGCGATGAGCAGACACGCAATGCCCAGCGCTTAGTCGAGGCGGGCGCGGCGGTAATTGTCAAGCAGAGCGAGTGCTCTGGTACCACTTTACTTGCTGCCATTTTGCCCCTGCTGGACGATCGCTCGCAGCGTGCCGGAATGGGTGGGAAAGCCAAAAAACTCGCCACCCCCCGCGCCGCCGAAGACCTCGCCGATGCTATCTTAGGGCTTGTGCCGCTTGAACAATCTCACAAGTAAAAACGTCTGGAGGTCTTGTGCAACTCTTCGCTCTTTTTCTTCTCGCCAGTCTAGGACAGACCAAGCCTGCGCCCCTGCCCGTCGCCACGATTCCGACTGCGCCAAAGCTACCGACTCGGATTGCGTTTGCGGACGAGCTGGCGGGCCGCCGTGCCTACTGGGCCGCCCGTGATGCCAGCCATGCCGCCCCTGGCTACAGCTTCCAGTGTGCTCTGAGCATTCTGCGGAGCGACCGAGGAAAGACCTACCCCGCCCAGGTCGCCACGGAGACACTCTACGCCGCGCCGGGAGGCAAGCTCGCGGTGAGCTACGAGTACGGGCTTGCCGGCCAGCGCACGATTCGTCGGGCCATCTCTGATGGCGAGTCGCTGCTCGCGGTGCGCTTCGACGAGCGGGGGAGTGTCAAACAGCCCAAGGTAACGCGTGAGTTCTCACGCCTCTACTTTACGGAGTCACTTCGGCTAGATCGCGCCTTGCAGTCTGCCCGGCTTGATCCGTTAGGAACGAGCCTAGGCGCGCAGCTCACTCTGGAGCCGCCCCGCGCGATGCAGAGCCGCCTCTGGAAAGACACCGATGGGAGCGTTCTGGAGACCGAGAGCCTCATCCCCCGTGCAGGCCGTCCGGTTCGAATCCGTCGCTATCGCTTCACGGCCAATCACACGCTAAGCGCCGCTGAGGAGTGGGAAATCCGTGAGGGACGCCTCACCTACCGCAAAGAGACCTACCAGCCCGCGCCCAAAGCGGCCGCGCCGTTTGACCAGGCTCTCCCTGATAACTACATGGAGGTACCCCTCAAAGTCCCCGAGAGCACTCGGGAGCTACCTCAGCCCATCCAGGTAGACCCCGCGGCTCTGGCGCTCCTGGCAAAGTGGGAGAGCGCTCACCAGCGCTACTTCACGCTCCACGCCGCTGCCACGGTCACCACCGAGCAGCTGAAACGTGCGGACAACTCCCGTGACCCTCGTGGCGGGGGACGCAGTGGCTACAACGGCACCTACGATCTCTGGCTCCAGCGTCCCGGCAGTGCGCTTATCGAGGTCAAGGGGCGTGATGGCTTTCCCGTCAGCCAGACGATCAAGGCCAATGGGGTTGAGATCGTGGTGACCGAGAGCGATGGCAAGAAGCGCAGCTCTCCTCTGCGCGAAGGCACTCGCTTGGATCAGAGCCTGCGCCAAGCCACTCTCCGCAACGCACTAGAACCACTTCAGGGACTTTTGGAAGGCCCGCCTAGCCTCGCGGGCTACGACACGGTGCGCCTGCTCCAGCCGCTCGTGTTGCCTGACGGAACATCGCTGCAAGGAGTCGAGCTGGTACGAACCACCAAGACAGATAGTGCCCGAGGCCGTCCGACAACCACCGAAAATAGCGACCGTATCTGGCTGGGAGGCGATGGCCTGCCACGTCGTATCGAGAGTAGCCGCAAGATTGACATTGAAGGCGCCTTCACCCGTGACCTTCCCCCAATCACGATCTTGATCGTCCAGCTTAAAAACGTCACCACAGACAAAGAACCACCGCTTTAGATTTTATCCTTTGGCAGTAAGCCGAATGAAGGCGTAGAAGTCATCCTCATTCAGGATGACTTCTGTCTTGTCCTGAAGCTCGGCCCAGTTGGTGTGTCCGTTGTTTGCATTGATTCGATACCATTTCTGAATATCTGTACCGAGACGAATTGCCGACGATGAGCTATTTTCTGAGTTACTGCGGTTCTTGATTTGCAGAAGTTTTGGAGGCGAGCCAGGCTTGAAAAAATCTACGGCACGCATCGTTTCGCCACAGACCCATATCCATCCTGATTTGCCTAGCCTGCTCGCGATATATCGCTCCAGCAGGCTGCCGATGAGGTTTTCAGCAGCCATTGATAGTCTATGATATTCTTTCATCTTGCCAAGATCATCCTGTGGGATACTAGCAAATGCATGTAATACTTCATCAACGGCTGGGTCTGGAATGGTTGCTACATTTTTAAAGTTGACTTGACTGCCTCGCTCTGTAAAAAACTTCTGAAGATACTTTTCTAAGTAGGCTTCGATCTCACTGGAGTGAGTGAGTGTGTTTATATCAAGTTTTCCTTTTTTAGGGAAGAGGGTGGGCTCTTTATAGCAAAAACGAAGTATCTCTTCGATATCTGAGATCCATTCGTGGTTCAGGTTTTGACAGCTCTTCTGGGCAATTTCGATGAGATTCTCTTCCGTGACAGCAACAGGCATACGAAGTATAATACAGCAAAAGGGACGGCATTTTGGTAGGCATGGGAAATCATAAATTTCTTGGTTTTTTTTCAGGAGCTCTTGGACTTGATTCAGGGCTTGAGAGTGCTGGTTTGGAGTCGGTTGCAGTCAATGAGTTCGACCCAAAGGCTTGTCAGACCATTCGAAAGAATCGCCCTCATCTCTCGCTCTACGACGGAGATATTCGTGACTTAACCGCAGATCAGTTGATGCGTGAGCAGAAGATTGAATCTGAAGAGCTTTTTGCTATTGTGGGAGGGCCTCCCTGTCAAGCATTTTCTACGGCGGGAAAACGACTCGGTCTCAATGATGAGCGTGGGAATGTGTTTCTGCATTTTATTGATTTGATTGGTAAACTCCGGCCCAAATATATTGTGATTGAGAATGTCCGTGGGATACTCTCGACACCTATGCAACATCGCCCGCATCGTGAGCGAGATTATAACGGCACTTCGCCACTGGAAGATGAAAAACCAGGAGGTGCGCTTCGCTATATCCTGGCATATCTGCGAGATGCTGGTTACGAAGTCAGTTTTGAGCTTTACAATACGGCTAATTTTGGTGTTCCTCAGATTCGTGAGCGTGTCGTGATGTTAGGTGCACGCGATGGTAGTACAATTCCCTATCTCGTTCCTACCCATGACGAAGAAGCGCGATTTGGACTGCCGCGCTGGCGAACATTTCGAGACGCTGTCGAGGGGCTGGAAGGCACTCCTGAGGCGGCGAAGTTTCCCGAGAGGCGGCTGCAATACTACCGCTTATTGAAAGAGGGGCAGAACTGGCGCGATCTACCGGAGCAGCTCCAGCGCAACGCGATGGGTAAGGCGTATGATGCTGGTGGGGGAAAAGTTGGATTCTACCGACGGCTTGCCTGGGATCGGCCCGCTCCGACCGTCGTTACCTGTCCCACAATGCCCGCGACCGACCTTGCCCATCCTGAAGAAAACCGGCCGTTGTCCGTTCAAGAGTACGCTCGCATTCAGACGTTTCCCGATAGCTGGAAGTTCGAGGGGAACTTAGCGAGCCGCTACCGGCAGATTGGCAATGCGGTGCCCGTGCGCTTTGGTGAGGTGATTGGTCGCCACTTGCTGGCCTACGATGCCGGGGAGTGTTTAGAAGTTCAGCACCCGCAGCTACGGCTCAGTCGCTATCGAAACACTGATCATCGCTCCTGGCATGCCGTACAGTCACCGGGCTGGGTGACGGGGAAACTCTTTTAGTTAAGCAGGAAAAACTGTGTCTCTTCCCGAATAGAGAGGCATTCCACCTGGGAGAAAATCGTAAACACATGCCCCAATTAACTGTTGAAGGCCATGGCACTTTTGAGGTGCCCGAAGGCAAGAAGCTTGTTCTCTGTATCGAAGATGCGGGAATTCCGATCCTGCACCGCTGTGGCGGCGTCCCTGCCTGCACGACGTGCCGCGTCCAAGTGCTGGAGGGCGACGTGACGCCCATGTCCGACGAGGAAGAGTCCGCTCTGGAAGATCCTGAGCTGATCGCCACCCACCGGCTCTCCTGCCA